>NZ_KI271695.1:5775-13638 GCF_000469445.2 Oscillibacter sp. KLE 1745
GCCCGCCGGGAGACGGAGCCGGCCGCCCCTCCGGCGGAGGGCGGCGCGAAGAAGCCGCCTCTGCAAACGGAGGCGCGGCCGCGTCCCGCCCCCCAGGTGACGGAAAAAACAGCTCCGCCCCAAAAGCCGCCCGCCCAGCCGGAGGACCTGCTGGAGGAGCTGCGGCAGGATCTGCCGCCCTCTCCCCACCCCATCACGCTGGAGGATGTGGTGGGCAGCACCGTGGACGCGGTGATGGAAGAGGAGGCTCAGGAGCCCCTGCTGCGGCCCCGGCGGGGCCTGTTCTCCCGGAAGCGCCTGATGGAGACAGAGGAGCTCTACGCCCCGCCGGAACCGGAGGAGGCGCCGGAGGAGATCCCGGAGATCGACACCATCGGTCCGGAGCCGGAGCTGGCCGAGGCGGCGGCGGACTACCGGGCGGAGGCCAAGCGGCGCAAGCACCCCATCCTGGCAGCGGTACTGATCTCGCTGCTGCCGGTGATCCCTATGGGGATCGAGGCCTACGGCTATGAGATCCGCTACTGGACCGGCGACGCAGCCGTCCAGAGCGGTGTGCTGCTGGCGTGCCTTGCGGCGGTGGCCGTCCTGGCCCGGCAGGTATTCGCCAAGGCGTTCGGCTCGCTGCTGCAGAAGCGATGCACCAGCGAGCTGCTGGCGGTGGTCTCCGCCGTGGTGATGGCGGCGGACTGTGTGGCCCGGCTGGTGCTGCCGGAGCGGAGCGCCGTCCCCTGCTATGCCCCGGTGGGGTGCCTCGCCCTGGTGTTTGCCATGTGGGGCGGAGCCCGGGAGAGCCGGGGACTGTGGGACACCTTCCGCATGGCCGCCACGGATGACGAGCCGCCTTATCTGGTGACGGAGACGGAGAAGGGGGCCTGCAAGCAGGCGGGTTCCGTCCCCGGCTTCTACACCACCGCCCTGCGGGAGAATACCGCCGCCGTGTGGCAGAACGCACTGATGCCGGTGGTGCTGATGGCCTCCATCGTGTTTGCCGGGCTCAGCTCCCTGGGCCAGGAACGGGGGGACGACTTTTTGCTGAACTGGTCTGCCATCCTGGGGGCAGGCACCACCTTTGCCCTGCCTCTGTGCTGGGGGATGCCCTTCTCCCGGCTGGCCCGGCACTTTCACAAGGCGGGGTGCGCCGTGGCGGGCTGGTGCGGTGCGGAGAAGATCAGCCGCAGGCGGGCCATGATCCTGACGGACGGAGACCTGTTCCCGCCGGGTACGATCCAGCTCAACGGCGTAAAGGTGTTCGGGGAGGACCTGTCCCGGGTTTCCTCCTATGCCGCCTCTATGGCCCGGGCGGCGGACTGCGGCCTTCAGCGGTTGTTTGACGGCCTGCTCCGCAGCGAGGGCGGCCATTATGAGAAAGTGGACGATTTCAGCTTTTATGAGGAGGGCGGCTACTCCGCCACCATCCGGGGGGAGTCGGTATTGCTGGGCACGGCCTCCTTCATGCGGAAGATGGAGGTGCGCCTGCCCGGCGGCATCAACCTGCGGACCGGCATCTTCCTGGCCATGGACCGGCAGCTGGCGGCAGTGTTTGCCGTGAAGTACCAGCCCTCGGAGAACGTGGATTTCGCCCTGCGGATGATGCGCCGCAGCCGCATCACGCCGATCCTGGCGTCCCGGGATCCCAACATCACCCCGGCCCTGCTGAAGCGGAAGTTTCACAAGGGCGTGAAGGTGGAGTTCCCCAGTCTGACGGACCGGGTGGCTTTCAGTGAGGCGGAGCTGGACCGGGGGATGCCCCGGGCCCTGCTGTTTCGGGAAGGACTGCTGCCCTATGCGGAAGCGGTGGTAGGCAGCCGCCGCCTGTGCAAGGCTGTGCGCCGGGCCACGGCGCTGTCCGTGCTGGGCAGCGTGGCCGGGACGCTGCTGTCCTTTTATATGGTGTTCCAAGGCGCCTATAATCTGCTGACGCCTCTGGCCCTGCTGGTGTTCCTGCTGCTGTGGGCGCTGCCGGTGTTGCTGCTGGCGGACTGGGCGGGCAGGTATTGAGCGCCGGCCATCTCGTTCGCAGCGGGATAAGATGACGCTGCGGGCGGAAGTCAACCGCATGAGCGGGGAGACCCACCACATCCGTGTCCCATGCAGGGCATTCTGCGGCATTTACCCCAAAAGACGGTGCCCGGTCCGGGATTTCCCGGACCGGGCGTCGCTGTATACAGAGGCGCCTGGAGCGCCTCCCGCGGTCAGCTTTGGTTTTCTATGATGTGGACATTCAGGTGGTTGTAGGTCATCTCCACGCCGTACTCCCGGAAGGCGTCCCGCAGGTGCTCCCCCAGAGCCAGATACGCGCCCCACCAGTTCTCCGGCGTAGCCCAGCAGTAGACTGTGTACTCGATAGAGCTCTCCTTGTATGCGGTGAGGTAGACGGTGGGAGCCGGGTCCTCCAGCAGGTTTTCCGTCTGCTCCAGAGCGCGCCGGCAGGCGGCCTTCACCGTCTCCGTGGGGGCGTCGTAGGAGGCGGTCACCCGCTGCACCACCCGCCGCCGCCCCAATACGGTGTAGTTGGTCATCTGGGAGGAGGCCAGCTCCTTGTTGGGGAGCATCACCAAATGCCCATCCGGGGTCACCAGCTTGGTGTGGTTCAGACTGATCTCATGGACCGTGCCGGCCACGCCGCCGACCTCTACATAGTCCCCGATGGAGAAGGGGTGGGCGGAGAGGATCACCAGCCCGCCGGCCACATTGCCCAGGATGTCCTCCGCCGCCAGGGTGACGCCCAGGGACCCCACGGACAGCAGCGCCACCAGGGAGGTCATGGGAATATTCAGGCTCTCCGCCACGATCAGCACCGTGACGATATAGAGGATCAGCTTCACCCCGGCCAGCAGGTATTTCTGGATGCGCTCGTCCAGCTTCGTCCTGGCCAGCAGCCGCCGCAGCAGCTTGCCCAGCAGGTGGACGGCCACCAGGCAGATCAGCAGCGTGGCAGCGGCGGAGAGGACCGCCCGGAAGGAGAACTTGGCCAGCGTGTCTGTGAACAGGGAAGTGAGGTCCGGCATGCGCGGCGCCCCCTTTGTATCAGGATAGCAAAAGCATACCGGAAAGCAGCGGAAAAGTCAACGCCGCCGGGGCGCGGCTCCCGGACCCGCTTCAGTCTTTTTCATCTGCAGAAAGGGCGATTTGGCAGCGGGGCAGGATTGCATGCTCAAATGTATACAGTGTCTCCGCCGCAATGGTGCGCACAACGGCTGCCAGTACCTGGTCGATTTCGGCGGTATATATCCGCGTCAGCCCGTCCGGCAGCGGGGCGGCAATCTGCAGGGAATTTGCCGCTCCCCGGCGTAACATAGCCGCCTTTTCGTCCATGCCGGGCTGGACATGGGCGCCGCCCTCCTGGTTTGCCAGCAGACACACTACGCCCTTACGGTTCAAAAAGTGCTGCCGGTCAATCAGGAGAATGTCAATCCCATTCCACCAGGTCTTGAATGCCCGTTTGGCATATCGCTTTCCGGGTTCCAGAGACAGGGGCTGCACCGTCAGAACCGGAGGGACTTCTGGCTGGTGAATCATCTGGTACTGAATGAGCGGGGAGCGGACAAAATCGGTCCTCCCTTTATTGGGCAGCTCGCCCCGCACGGTGCTCAGACTGAGAAAATCCGGACAGCTGAATGCAAAACGCTTTGTAATTTGGGCCAGCAGGGAATCAGAATATTTTGTCTGGTGGAGCAAAAGCCGGAGCTTGGTCGCAATCTGCGCACCGTAAGACCAGTCTCCTGCATCGTAATGGAGGCATTCCTGCCTTAAAAATTTTAACTGGACGAGCAGATCGCTGAGCAATTCTGTCGGCGTCCGATCAACTTGATACGCTTTTTTATCGTTGTGCATATTTGGTGCACTCCTTTCGGCATGAATAGTTGGGATTCCTGCACTTTAAAACTCTACTTTCTCCGTGCAATAGCGCAGGAAGCGCGTCCGGACCACATTGCACGCGGCTTCATATCGCGTTTTTACCTCACGCTGTGTCAGATTTAATTCCTGCGCAATGGCCCGCAGCGACAGCTTTTCCAAAATCCGAGCCTCCAGAATCCGCTGGCTTGTTTCAGAGATGTCGGAGATGGCTTTCCAGAGACAATAGTACCGCTCTAGACGAATCAGGATCCACAGGGGATCCCAATCCCGCATCCGTCCGGTGGAGACTTCATAGAGCTGCCGGCGATACCGTAGGCCGGTCAACACCTGCCGACAGCGGGTGCGGGTAATGTTTTTGCTGTACCCGCCTACCCAGCCGGAGAACTGGCTGAGCCCCTGATATCGGTCCAGCTGTTCATAACAGAGGGCAAACGCCTCATCGGCAATCTCACAGTAATCATCAGGTCCCAGCACGCGGCAAAAATCCATCCCGTACGCGCACTGGTATACAATTTCATAGGCACTCTCATAAAGCGCCTTCCAAAGTTCGGGATCGCCGCTTTTCAGAAATTCCTGAACCTGTTGATAGTCTTGCTCCCGCCGACTGGTTCGATAGGGCTGATATTTCCAAATTTTTTATATTTCATCAAATTCACCTCCTTTCTGCCTCTCACAGTGGCGGCTTTAGGCGATCCTGTCAAGAAAAAATTTCGCCCGCCATGCAATAAAAGCCGTTGTCTGCGCGTTATCAGGGCAGAAGACACAAACAGGAACCATGAATCCGAAACAACAAGCAGGAGGAGCTTTTTATGAAAAACATGTCTGTGAAGAAGATCGTCGCCATGATCGTGGGTGCAGCTGCGGTACTGGCCGTCGCGGCCGTGGCCGCTGTGCTGGCGCTGCGGGTGGACAGTGCGGAGGCTCAACAGATCGCGCTGGATACCGTCGGCGGCGGGGAGATCGTCTCACAGGAGGTCAGTAGTGAGGGCCTTTGGAATGAGTACAGCTACGAAATCATCAACGGGGACACGTGGTACGACATCGAAATCAGCGGCTTCGGCTCCGTCACAGAGCTGGAGAGCGTCAGCAGCCAGTATCCCCGGGGCTGAACCGACGGCGGCTCTTGCACCCGGAGGGCGCCTTCTGTATAATGGCAGAGTGAACTGCGGCCCTGGGGCCGCCTGTACAGGAGGAATCACCCTATGACGGAAAAGGAGAAGATGCTGCGGGGAATGCTGTACGCACCCGCCCGTGATGAGACCCTGCTGGCGGAGCTGGCTGCCTGCAAGACTCAGTGCCAGCAGTTCAATCAGCGGGCCTATCAGGCGGAGGGCATCGAATCCGCCCAGATGCTGCTGCGCCGGCTGCTGGGCGCCGCTGGGGAAGGACTGCGGATTGAGCCGCCCTTCTGGTGCGACTACGGCTGGAATATCAGTGTGGGCCGGAACTTCTACATGAACCACGGCGGCGTCATTCTGGACGCCGGCGGCGTGACCTTTGGAGACAACGTGCTGGTCGGCCCCCAGTGTGGATTCTACACCTCCGGCCACCCCTTGGACGCGGCAAAGCGGGCCCAGGGGCTGGAGTACGCCTATCCCATCCGTGTGGGCAGCGGCGTCTGGATCGGCGGCGGCGTCCGCGTGATGCCCGGCGTCTCCATCGGAGACGGGGCGGTCATCGCCTCCGGCAGCGTGGTGACGAAGGACATCCCTGCCGGAGTCCTGGCTGCGGGCGTCCCCTGCCGCCCCATCCGCCCCATCACGGCGGCGGACCGGATGCTGCCCTGATCCGGCGGAGCAGCTGCCCTTCCGGAAAATTTCGGCCCGGGGTTGGAAACCTCTGCAGGATGTGCTATCATGGGGGCGCGGCCGGTGATGCTTCGGCCGCAGTGCAATCAAACGCGCCGCCGGCGCGTTGTCTGTGTGAACAGGAGGAAGCCCCATGATATTCTGCATGACCGTGGCAGAGCCGGACCCAGACGCGGATGCCGCCCTGGAGGACTGTATCGCCCGCATCGCCGGGGGAGACAAGGACGCTCTGGCGGATTTGTACAACCGCACCCGTCCTGCCGTCTACGGCTTTGCCCTGTCAATCGTCAAAAACGCCCACGACGCAGAGGATATTCTCCACGACGCCTGTTTGCAGGTGTGGAACGCTGCCGGCGGATACCGCAGGCAGGGCAAGCCTATGGCCTGGGTGCTGACCATCACCCGGAATCTGGCCATCAGCCGCCTGCGGGAGCACGGGCGGACGGAACCCCTGGTTCAGGAGGACTGGCAGGACCGTCTGGCGGACAATCCCGCCGTGACCCATGAGGACCGGATGATGCTGGAGGCCGTGCTCTCCGCCCTGAGTGACGAAGAGCGGCAGATCGTCACCCTCCACGCGCTGACAGGCCTGCGGCACCGGGAGATCGCCGCTCTGCTGGGCCTGCCGCTCCCCACGGTTCTCTCCAAATACAGCCGGGCTTTGAAAAAGCTCCAACTCGCATGGAAGGAGGCAGACTGACTTGGACGAACGTGAACTGGAACAGCGCCTGCGGACCGCCGTGGAGCACGCCGCTCCTGATCCGCTGGACCGCATCCTGGCCGCCTGCGGCCCGCAAGCGGGAACTGTCCTCCCTTTTGAGGCTCCGAAAAAGAAGCGCCGCTGGGCGCCCCTGGCAGTGGCTGCCGCCCTGGTGGTCATGTGCTGTGGTGCTTTCGGCATCAGCAGCTGGCGGGGAGCCAACGCCGTGGACTCCGTGGTGATGCTGGATGTGAACCCCAGCCTGTCCATGACCGTCAGCTCCAAGGAGCGGGTGCTCTCCGTCACCCCCTTCAACCAGGACGCAGAGGTTATCCTGGGCGACATGGATCTGACCGGCACGGACCTGGACGTGGCAGTGAACGCCCTCATCGGCTCCATGCTCCAAAACGGTTATCTCAGCGATATCCAGAACGCCATCCTGGTGTCCGTGGAGAACCAGGACGCCGCAAAATCCGCCCAGCTCCAGCAGCACCTGACGGATACCATCAACAGCGTCTTCCAGGGCGGTTCCCTGGAGGGGGCTGTCCTCAGCCAGACAGTGACGGAGAGCGCGGATCTGAATGCTCTGGCCCAGCAGTACGGCATCTCCGTAGGCAAGGCATCCCTGATCCAGGAGGTGATCGCTCAGGACAGCACACTGACCTTTGCGTCCCTGGCACCCCTGTCGGTGAATGAGATCGCCTTGATCGCCGAGTCCCGGCATCTGACCACCCAGGCCGTCACCCAGACGGGCACCGCCAGCACAAAGGCCTATATCACGGCAGAGGAGGCCCAAAATGCCGCCCTGGCTCATGCGGGCATCGCCGAGAGCAGCGTGGCCCAGCTGGAGATCGAGTTCGACAGCGAGGACGGCCTGATGGTCTACGAGGTGGAGTTCTATGCCGGCGGCACAGAGTATGATTACGACATCAATGCCCGCACCGGTGAGGTGGTGAATTTCTCCCGGGAGGGCGGCATCTCCGGCGGAACAACCGGCAGCTCCGGCTCCTACATCGGCGAGGCGGCCGCCACTGCCGCCGCCCTGACCCACGCAGGCGTCAGCGAAGCGGACACCATCTATCTCCGCTGCTGGGTGGAGCACGACGACGGGCGGGCGGAGTGCTACGAGGTGGAGTTCCTGGCGGGCACCACGGAGTATCAGTATGAGATCGACCTCTATACCGGTGCCGTGCTGAAAAGCGAGCGGGAGAGCCACAGTGTCCCAGCATCCGGCAGCTCCGGCCCCCACATTGGCGAGGCGGCTGCAAAATCCGCTGCCTTGACCCACGCCGGCGTCAGTGAGAGCGACGCCTCCCGCATCCAGGTGGAGTTGGACCGGGATGACGGCCGGACCTTGTATGAGGTGGAGTTCCATGTGGGCCGGACGGAGTACAGCTATGAGATCGACGCCTCCTCCGGCGCAATTGTCAAGGCAGAGCAGGAGCTGGACGACTGAACCCTGTCACATCAAAAAGCAGCGGCCGGCATCTGCCGGCC
>NZ_KI271696.1:0-5456 GCF_000469445.2 Oscillibacter sp. KLE 1745
TCTGATTTTTTCGCACTTAGCTATTGACTTTTCACTATGATATCGCCAAAAAGGAGCGGCCGATTTATGGCAAAAGAACAGGTATCCAGCATCCTCCGCGCCCTGGAGATTTTGGAGTGCTTCATGGATAACGAGACGGAATGGACGTTGAAGCGCCTGGTGGCACAGCTGGATCTGCCCACCACCACTGTCCACCGCCAGCTCTCCACCCTCACGGACCGGGGTTATCTGGTCCAGGATCCCGTCCGCAAGAGCTACCGGGTGGGGCCACGCCTCCTGCTGCTCTCCAGCACCGTCCTCAGCCACTCCGATCTGCGCAGTACCGCCCGGCCGGAGCCGGAAAAGCTGTCCGCCACTGTGAAGGAGACCATCAACCTCAGCGTGATGCTGGACCGGGAGATCTTTTATCTGGACAAAGTGGAGACCTTCCGCTCCGTGGTGTGCAACACGAAAGTGGGCACCCGAGCCCCGGCCCACGCCACCAGCGGCGGCAAGATCATGCTGGCCTTTCACGATCCCGATTATGTGGACGCCTACTGCCGGGACCTGCCCCAGATGCAGCGGCTGACGGACCGCACCGTCTTCTCCCCGGACCTGCTGCGGGAGCAGCTGGCCCAGGCCCGGATCAACGGCTTCGCCATTGACGACGGGGAGATCGAACCCGGCCTGATCTGCGTGGGCGCCCCCATCTTCGGTCTGGACCAGACGGTGGTGGCGGCGGTCAGCATCGCCGGTCCCACCTTCCGTATGAAAGAAGAGCTGGACGTGATGACTCGTGCCGTGAAGGCCACTGCCGCCAACATCTCCCGCCTGATGGGCGGGCGGCCGTGACGCGATCTGTTTTCCAGCTGTCAGGAGCGGGACCCCATAAGGGCTCCCGCTCCTGCTGTTTTTTACTTCCGCTTCCGGAACAGCTCCGGCAGTCTCCAGCCGCGGCCCTTTCCCCGCTCCGTGGCCCGCATCTGGGGAGGATGGTCCAGATAGAACTGCTGGACGGAAACCGGCACCGCGCCGGCCTGCTCCGCCCGGACAAAGCCCCCGTCCGGCAGCATCCGCCGGGCCTTCACATTGTCTCCCAGAAGCCGGGCCAGATAGTCCGAGAGGAAGTCCTGCACCTCCCGGCTCTCCACCGGGCAGGCGATCTCCACCCGCCGCTCCTGATTTCGGGTCATGATGTCCGCAGAGGATAAGTACATCTGCCGCAGGGCACCCTCCCCGAAGCAGTAGATGCGGGAGTGCTCCAGAAACTCCCCCACGATGCTGGTCACGGTGATATGGTCCGTCTTGCCTGGCACGCCGGGCACCAGGCAGCAGATGCCCCGGACGATCAGGTCCACCCGCACTCCTGCCTGGGATGCCTCCGCCAGCTTGTCGATCAGCTCCCGCTCCGTGACGGCGTTGGTCTTCAGGATGATCCGCCCCCGGTCGCCCCGGGCGATCTCCCCGTCGATGAGCCGTAACAGCGTCTGCTTCAGGGACACCGGCGCCACCAGCAGCTTGCCGTAGCTGCCCCGCAAATCGCCGATCAGCATATTCTGGAAAAAGGCCACGCCATCGGCGGCAATGGTCCGATCCGCCGTCAACAGGGAGAAGTCTGTGTACAGCGCCGCGGTCTTTTCGTTGTAATTGCCCGTGCCGATCTGGGTCACATAGCTGAGTCCTGCTTTCTCCTTCCGGGTGATGAGGCAGATCTTGCCGTGGCACTTATAGCCGGCGGGTCCGTAGATCACCCGGCACCCGGCTTCCTCCAGCTCCCGGGCCCAGGTGATGTTGTTGCCCTCGTCAAAGCGGGCCCGCAGCTCCACCAGCACCGTCACGGCCTTGCCGTTCTCCGCCGCGGCGCACAGGTGCTTGATGACGGCGGACTTCCCCGCCACCCGGTAAATGGTCATCTGAATGGACACCACCGCCGGGTCCGCGGCGCTCTGGCGCAGCAGGTCCAGAAACGGCTGCATGGAGTGGTAGGGATAGAACAGCAGCACGTCCCGCTGGCGGATCTGCTCCCACATGGGCACCTCCCGGTCCAGCCAGGCGGGATATGCCGGCGCGTGGGGCGGGTAAAAGAGGGCGCTGTCCAGACTGTCCAGCTGGTAGGCGTATTTCAGAACCAGCGGGCAGGTGCACACATAGCTCTGCTCCGCCGTCAGCCTCAGCCGCCGGAGCAGCATGGCCTGCAGAGCCGGGGCCTCCCCCTGCATCTCCAGCCGCACCGGGGCCAGCCGCTCCCGCTGGCGCAGCAGCTTGGTCATCTGGGCGCGCAGGTCCAGGTCCTCCTGGTCCATAGCCTCATCATAGCTGATGTCTGCGTTCCGGGTGACGGACACCACCGCCTGCTCCTCGATCTGATAGATCTTGAAGATCTTCCGCAGGTGGTGGGCCAGAATGTCCTCCGTCCGCACGAAGGCGCCGGGCCGGGCCGGCAGAGGCAGGATGGGCGGCACCACATCCGGCACCCCCACGATGCCCAGCCGCCGCTTGTCTCCCTCCCGCAGCAGGGCGGCGGCATACAGGGTCTTGTTCTTCAGGTGGGGAAAGGGGTGGCTGGGGTCGATGATCTGGGGCATCAGCAACGGGCGCATGGCCTCCCGGTACCAGGCCCGCACATACTCCCGCTCACCGTTTTTCAGCTCCTTGTAGGGGATATCCGCCACCCCATGTTCCGCCAGGGCCTCTATCAGCTCCCGGTATACCTGGTCCCGCTGCCGGACCAGCGGCACCACGGCGGCATAGATCCGCCGCAGCTGTTCCGCCGGGGAGAACCCGCCCTTGTTTTCCCGGGCGTTCGGGGCCACTAGGGCTAGGTCCGTCAGGCTTCCCACCCGCACCATGAAGAACTCGTCCAGGTTGCTGGTGAAGATGGAGAGAAAGCGCAGACGCTCCATCAGCGGCACAGAGGGGTCCGCCGCCTCCTCCAGCACCCGCTGGTCAAAGGCCAGCCAACTGAGTTCCCGGTTCTGGGTGTAACTCAGGTCCCAGCGTTCAGCAGCTTGTGACACAGATATCCCTCCCTGACGCCGTAGGGACTGATATACAGCTCTCCTCCGCACAGCGCCTCTGTCAGTGCATCCATCAGCACGATGCCCGGCAGAATCGTGTGCACCCGGTCCGGGCAGTGCCGCAGGATCTGCTTCCGCGCCTGGTGGTCCCGCTTCAACAGCAGCTTTGTCAGCCGGCGGACCTCCGCAGGCGTCAGGATGCGGTTTCCCGCCGGCTTTTCATACCAGTCATTGGCGATTTTCAGCGCCGCCCGGGCCGTGCCGCCCACGCCGCAGACCCGTTCCGCCCGGTGCGCCGGCAGCCGGGCCTCCTTCAGGGCCGCGGCCACGGTGCTGCGGATCCGCTCCAGCTCCTTTTTCTTGGGCCACAGGCCGTCCACGCAGCGATTGAACAGCTCCAGGGATCCGATGGGCAGGCTCTGGGCCTTTTTGACCTCCCCGGCCCGGACCTCCAGGACCTCTGCGCTGCCGCCGCCAATGTCGAACATGGCGCCGTCCTGCAAGTCCGTGGCCGTCCGGGCGCCGTAATAGCCCAGTCTGGCCTCCAGCTCGCCGGAGATCACATCCACCCCCACGCCGGTGGCCGCCCGAATCTGCTCCACTGCCTCCTCCGTGTTGCGGATGTTCCGCAGGGAGGCGGTGGCAAATACGTGGGGGGCATCCAGATCAAACTGCCGCAGCAGCGCCTGAAAGTCCCGGATGGCCCCGCAGGCCCGCTGGATTCCCTCCGGAGAGAGCACCCCTCCGTGGACGTAGCTGACCAGTCCCGCCATCTCCTTTTCGGAAAACAGCAGGTCGAATCCGCCCTCCGGCAGGGTGTTGTAGACGGACAGTCGGATGGTGTTGGACCCCAGGTCCACAATGGCGAATTTCATGGGTATGACGCTCCTTCTTCCCGCGCTCCCCACTGGGATGCGGCGTTTCACGTTTATCAGATTGACAGAGGCAGATGAAATTCAAAAGCGCGGTGCTGTAAAATGCCGGTAAAATTCAGGCTTTTTCGATGGCTCTGGCCACAGCGGCCAGGGCCTGGGCCTCCGTGTCGTCAAAAAGGTGGGTGTAGATGTTGCTGGTGACGGTCATGGAGCTGTGCCCCAGGGTGCGGGAGATATCGAACATGGGCACGCCCTGGCTGTTGGCCACCGAGGCAAAGCTGTGCCGCAGGCCGTGGAGGGAGATCTTGGGCAGCCCCTGCCGCCGCACCACCGTCAGCAGGTCCCGGGTCAGCTGGTCCGGCTTGGGGGGCGTCCCGTCCTGCCGCAGCACCACCCACTCCTTCGGGTCGTCGCTGCGCCGCCTCTCCCACGCCCGCCGCAGCACCTGCTGCAGGTCCTGGAGCCCGGTGATGCCCAGCCGCCGGGCGGAGGTGCGGGTCTTGGGGGACTTCAGCACCACGCTGCCGCCCACCTCTGTGCGCACCTCCCGGATGGAGAGCAGCCCCGCCTCCAGGTCCACATTCTCCCACCGCAGGCCGCAGATCTCGCTGCGCCGCAGGCCCAGATAGGCCGCCAGCTTCACCGGCAGCTCCATCATCGTGCCGGACACGGCGGAGAACAGCAGCTGCAGCTGCTCCGGGGAGTAAAAGCTGAAGCGGGCCTCCTTCTTCTTGGGCGGCGTCACCCGGTCCATGGGGCTGCGTTCCAGCATCTCCAGCCGCACCGCCATGCCCAGGGCCGTGGTCAGCATCACATAGTGCTTGATGACCGTGTTGGGGGACAGGCCCTGGTTCATCTTCTCATAGAGATAGCCCTGGATACGCAGGGGCGTCAGCTCCGCCAGAGGGATCCTTCCCAGGGCAGGCAGCACATGACAGCGTGCCATGTTGCGGTAGGCGTACAGCGTGCTCTCTGCCCGGTCCCGGGCCACCACCTCCTCCAGCCAGAAGGTCAGCCACTCCCCCAGTGTGCAGTCCTTCCCCGGCAGGCGCCGGTCGGCACAGGAGTTCCCCTCCAGCGCGGCCTGGGCCTCCTCCCTGGTGCGGTAGGTGCGGGTATAGCGCCGTCCGTCCTGCCGGAACACCGCGTAATACAGCTGCCGCTCCGTGTCGTATGCAAGATTCTTCTGGATCGTCTTTCTGGGCATGGGTGCATTCCTCTCTCTTTCTCTCTCGTTTTGCGATGCAGGCGCATCGCAAAAGGGCCGTGTGCCGCCGACCACGGCGCGGCCTGAAATTTCAGCGCACGGACCGGGACAGCCCACATGCGCGAAAACTTCATGCGCCGCCGGGGCAGCTGATTTTCGCGGCGCCCCACTGCCCATGAAGTTTTATGCCCTTTTATCATAAACAACTCACGCTGTCCAATAGGATACCCATATTCGGTCAGACAAAACACAATTATTGTAAATTTCCGGGCCCGCTCCGGCCCTCTATTCATGTAGGGCCGGGGTGAATGCCCCTTCTGCCGCAGGCTTTTTCGCGGCCTGCGGGACAAAAAAGCGGCTGCCTGCGGCAGCCGCTCT
>NZ_KI271696.1:5556-8531 GCF_000469445.2 Oscillibacter sp. KLE 1745
ATTCACTTCGCGTCCTTCACTCCCATCCGGCAGGCGGCCCACACCGCGTTGTGGTCCGAGAGCTCCTCCCCCGCAAAGCGGGCCAGGGCGGAGTCCGGCCGGGCAAAGCCACAGTCCGCCGTCCGGGTAGAAAGGGTGCGGCTCTTGGTGGGTGTCATCCCCCGCAGCAGCAGCCAGTCCAGCCGCAGGCCCAGGCATCCGCCGCCCGGCAGGGGCTTGCGCCGGGTTAAAATGGGCGTCTCCGGCACTGCCCGGTAGCCCATGGCCTCCGCCGCCGTCAGGGCAGCCTCATACTGCGCCACGTCTTCCAGACAGCGGCGCTGGAGTGCCGGACTCCCCGCGATCTCCCGGATGGCGTCCTTGTCCCGGCCATCAAAGGTGTTGGTGTTCAGATCTCCCCCCAGCACTACCGGAATGCCGGGAAGCAGTTTCTCCGCCGCACGGAGCACCGCCTCCAGCTGGAGCCGCCGTCCCTCGCCATGGGTGCGGTTCTCCAGGTGGATGGAGGCCACGCCCAGAGGCCGACCGCCCACATCCAGCTCCGCCATCACCGCGCATCGCCCGCCAATCCGGCGCTGGCGGTCGAAGTACCAGTTGTACTGCTCCGGCAGCCGCACGGTCCACGCCCGCCGGATGGGCCAGCGGGAGAACACCGCATTTCCGTGGAAGCCCTTGGGGTCCTCCCCATTCACCAGCTCGATGAACTCCAGGCCGTAGGCGTAGTTCCAGCCGAACCGCTCCGCCAGCTCCCGAGCGGTGTTCCGGCCGCCAGAGCGGACGCAGCCATCATCCAGCTCATTGGCCAGCACCACATCCAGGGGCCGGACGCCCGGGCAGTCCTGAAGAAAGTCGCCCAGCTCCTCCAGGTGGACGCCCCGCTCCATATTGAACACCAGCAGGCCCAGCTCCTCCGGCACCTCCGCCGGGGCCGGCACCGGTGCGCCGATCTCCGTCTCCGAAAACTGGGGGATCATGGCCATCACCGTCTCCTGCGTCTCGTGGTCCAGCAGCGCACCCAGGCGCTGGCGCTCCGTATTGGGGATACCCTTCATAGTGTCCTTCCTCCTTGTGTTCTGGGGGCGCAGGTGGAGCGGACCACCAGCTCCGGCTGGAGCAGGTCCGCTGTCGGCCGCCGGTCCCCCTGAATCTGGCACAGCAGCCGCTCCACGGCGATGCGTCCCTGCTGAAATTTATGCTGCGAAACAGTGGTCAGATGGATACGGGGAATGGCGGCGTAGGAGACGTTGTCATACCCCACCAGGGACAGGTCCTCCGGCACCCGGATCCCCCGCTCTTCCGCCGCCTCCAAAATTCTGAGGGCGGTCAGGTCTGAAAATGCCAGCACGGCGTGGGGCAGCGTCCGCTCCCCGAACAGTGCCAACGCCTGTTCATAGGCCCACTGGCGCAGTTCCCGGGTGTCCGGCGGCGCGGGCAGCACCCGGCCGGAGAGCCCGTGCTCTCTCAGCGCCCGGCGAAAGCCCCGCACCCGCTGCACACGGGTGAGAGAGTCCGCACGCCCACCCAAAAACACCAGGTCCCGGTGGCCCAGCTGCAGCAGATACCGGACGGCGATGGCCGCCCCCGCCTCATTGTCCGCCATCACATAGCTGCACTTCTCCCCGTGGTTCACGCCCAGGTACACGCAGGGAGTGCCCTCCAGCAGGTCGGCGTGCTTGGCCTGGCTCTCCCGGGACAGGGGCGAGATCAGCACGCCGTCGATCTGCCGGGCCAGAAAGTTCTCGATGGCTCGAAGCTCCCGTCCCTCCTCCTGGAGGGAGTTGCTCAACAGCACCCGGTACCCGTTTTCCGCTGCCGTCTCCTCAATGGCAGTGGCGATGCCCGTGAAGTAGGGGTTGGACACGTCCGGCACCACTACCCCCAGAGTGTGGGTGGCCTGCCCCGTCAGCCCCTTGGCGGCGGCGTTGGGCACGTATCCCAGCTGGGCGCAGGCGGCCCGGACCCGTTCCTTGGTCTCTGCGCTGATCTCCGGGCGGTCGTCCAGAGTCCGGGACACAGTGGCCGGGCTGACCCCGGCCAGCGCTGCCACGTCCTTAATGGTCGTCCGCCGCATCCCGTTCTCCCTCCTATTTGTGCAAACGTTTCCAATAGCACCTTTAAGATACCATTCCGGCAGGGAAACTGTCAAGTTTCTTCGTCTGTTTTACTATGTTTTTGTGGGTTTTTAATATATTTTCTCCAGTATCTTCCGGAACGGCATTCTGGTATAATGCTTCTATGAAAAAAGCTGCACAGCAGAAGGAGGACTTTTATGGCCCGCATGACCATCAGGGACATTGCCCGGCTGGCCGGGGTCTCCGTCACCACCGTTTCCCGGGCGCTGAACAATGCGCCGGAGATCAACTCCCAGACCCGGGAGCGCGTGCTCCAGGTGTGCCGGGAACAGGGCTACCGCTCCAACCTGCTGGCTCGGAGCCTAGTCTCCAGCCGGACCCGTGTGCTGGGCGTCATTCTGCCGGAGCTCTCCGGCCCTTTTCACGCCTCCATCGTGCTGCACCTGGAGCGCTACGCCCAGGAACAGGACTACCAGATCATGTTGTGCTGCGGCCGGGTAGGGGGCAGCGAAACCGCCGCCCTGTTCGACTTTCTGGTAAGTCACCGGGTGGACGGCATTCTGCTGGTCAGTGCCAGCAGCGCCGCGCCCGATCTGCTGCGGCGCCACGCACGGGGGACGCCCTCCGTGCTGCTGGGGGATGTGTCCCCGACCGCCACGCTTCAGCGGATCAACGCTGTCAGCACCGACAACTATGTAGGCGGCGCCATGGCGGCCGGATACCTCTCCCGGCTGGGGCACCGGCGGGTGCTGTATCTGGGTCCCCGGCGGGACAGCGTCACCCATGTGCTCCGGCACCAGGGCTTTCTCACCATCGCCAGGGAGCGGGGCATGGAGGTGGAGACCGTCTTCAACCCCGGCGCCGTCTCCTCCGCCCCCAACGGCTACCGGCTGGCCAGGCAGG
>NZ_KI271696.1:8631-31034 GCF_000469445.2 Oscillibacter sp. KLE 1745
CCCGCCCCTTCCCGCAGACGGCGGTCTTCGCTCCCTCCGACGCCATGGCCCTGGGTGTCCTCCAGGCGGCAGACGAGCTGGGACTGGACATTCCCGGCCGGATCTCCCTGCTGGGCTATGACGATATCGAATACGCCTCCCTGCCGAAAATCCGCCTCAGCACTCTGGCCCAGCCCACCGGGGCCCTGGCAGAGAGCGCTGTGCGGCTGCTGCTGGAGCTGATCGACTCCGGCGGGCCGGGGGAGGTCACCCACAAGCTGATCGCCCCCCGGCTGGTAGAGCGCAGCACCTGCTGCTCTCCGCAGCAGAGGACCGCGGTCTAACGGCCCGGGCATCCGAACAAAACAAGCCCCCGGCTGAAAAGCCGGGGGCTCGCTTATACTGCTCAGGGAAGATAGTTCAGCGGGTTGCGGGCCACGCCGTTGTAACGGACCTCGAAGTGGCAGTGATTGCCGGTGGAGTTGCCGGTGGAGCCCACCCGTGCGATCTGCTGGCCCTTGTAGACGTGGTCGCCCACGGAGACCGTCAGGCTGCTGTTGTGACCGTACCGGGTCACATAGCCGTTACCGTGGTTGATCTCCACCAGGTAGCCGTAGCCGCCCATCCAGCCGGAGTAGGTGACTGTGCCGCCGTCCGCCGCGTAGACCGGCGTGCCGTACGGCCCGGCAATATCGATGCCCTGATGGTTGGTGGAGCCAATGCCGCCGGGAGAGGACCGTCCGCCGAAGCGGGAGGTGATCCGGCCGCTGATGGGCCACCGGAACGTGCCGGTGGGCAGCCAGGTGGGCCGCTCCTTCGTGCCCTGGAGCCGCTGCTCCGTCACGGGCTCCTTCAGGGTGACAGAGGAGAGGATCGTCCGCTCCGTCTCCACACCGTTGACATAGGTGACGTTGGCCACCACGTCGGCGGCGCCGTACTCACCGGGGGAAGTCACCTGATAGTCGCCCTTGTACAGATAGGCAGAGTCCGTGTACTCCACATCATACATGACGTCTTCCACGTAGTATTCCCGCTGCTTCACTGTCACTGTAAGATAGGGGACGGCCTCCGACAGCGTCAGCACCTCACCGATCTGGATCTTGTCGATGTTGTAGCCGGGGTTCAGCGCCAGCAGTTCCTTGGAGGTCATTCCGTGATCCTCCGCGATCTCGGACCAGGTGTCACCCGCCTTCACGGTGTACGTGGTCTCAGCGGTCTTCGTGCTGTACAGCAGCTCCGCCAGATACCCCAGGTTCATCACCTTTTCCGTGGGCACGTACTCCTGCTTGATCTCCACATCCTCCGCAAATTCGCAGGAGATGGTGTTCTCGTCCGCGGTGCTGCTCTGGAGCTGGCTCAGCAGCTCCTCCAGTGCGCCCTCATAGGGGGTCGCGCCCACCAGCTCACCGTCCACATACAGACTGTACGCCTGGGTGACCAGACCGATCTGCTGGGACAGGTCCTCCTCCAGCGTCGTCTCGTCTACCACGTCCTGCCGCAGCAGCAGGCCGGAGGAATACTGCAGCAGGGAGTCGTCGATGGTGTAGCTCTCCCCCAGCGTCCGGGCGGTGACCGCCTCCAGGTCCGACGCGGCCTCCTCCGCTGCGGATTGGGAGCCCACAGCGGCAATCACCTCGCCGTCGTACAAAACCGTCGTCCCGAAGGTGTAGACGGAGAAGAACAACCCGATGGCAGCAGCCACGCAGCCGCCGCACAGCAGCATCGCTGGATGCAGGCGCCAGCGGTGCCCCAGCTTGGCCCGCAGGGCAGAGACCCGCTCACGCCGCTGCTTCCGGCTGGCGCGGATCCGTTCGCCCAGCAGCCCCCCCAGAGTGGGCAGCATTCCCCAGGCCAGCAGAAGCAACTGCACAGGAAGCCGCTCAGACTCCGGGAACCGCTTTGCCTTTTTCTCCCGTACCAGACGCCGCCAGTGGCGGCGGGTATTCTTGGCCTTTTCCGCCAGCGCCTGGCAGCCGGTCACCACAGGGCTGATCTCCCCCTCCGTGTCCTGCCAGGACTGCACAGCCTGCGGCAGCCTCCGGCGCCGGGGCTCTGTCCGTCGGGACGGACCAGCGGGCTCCTCTCCCCACTCGGGGATCAAGGGCTTCACCGCCGTCGGTGCGGATACGGGCTCCGGCTGCACCTCCGGGGGCTTGGGCGGACACTTCCTCTCCCGCTCCGCCTGTCCGGCAGCCAGACGCTTGCCGCCGCGGCGGGACTGCCGGGCGGCATGATCGCTTTTCTGAATATGTTCGCTCATATCGTCTCCGTAAAATCCAGCGAAATAGTTACAATTTGTTACCGTTTGTAATCATACGCCATTTCCCGCTTCCAGTCAAGTCTAAAATTGTTAAAAAAGTTCTTCAATTTCTTGTGTTTCCATCAATTTCCGCACCACAGCATCTGGTAGGGTCCCACACTTTTGCCAGAAGCGCCCTGCTGCCGGGCGCAAATTTTTGTGATGATATTTTGATTTTCCAATTGACCCCGACGGCGAGTTGTGTATAATGAGAATAGTCTAAATACGTTCCCAAATCTGTACGTTTTTGGAGGAAATCAGAGATGTTTGAATTTTTGATCAAAAAGCTGAAGGCCCATCCCCGGAAGATTGTCTTCACTGAGGGCACGGATCCCCGCATTCTGGAGGCGTCCGCCCGCTTGCTGTCCGGTACCTTCCTGACCCCTGTGCTGGTGGGCAATCTCGACGAGATCCAGGCCGCTGCCGAGGAAGCCGGCTTCAACATCCGGGGCGCTGAGATCATTGATCCCGAGGCCTTCCCCGACATGGAGAAGATGGTCTCCACCCTGGTGGAGCTGCGCAAGGGCAAGATGAGTGAGGAGGAGTGCCGCAAGCTCCTCAAGCAGGCCAACTACTTCGGCACCATGCTGGTGAAGATGGGCTATGCCGACGCTCTGCTGGGCGGCGCCACCTATTCCACCGCCGACACGGTCCGTCCCGCCCTGCAGATCATCAAGACCAAGCCCGGCAACAAGATCGTGTCCTCCTGCTTCATTCTGGTCCGCGCCAATGGCGTCGGCGAGAACGAGGTCCTGGCTATGGGGGACTGCGCCATCAACATCAAGCCCACCGAGGACGAGCTGGTGGAGATTGGTCTGGAGACTGCCCAGACCGCCAAGATCTTCGGCATCGATCCCAAGGTTGCTTACCTCAGCTATTCTACCTTGGGTTCCGGCAAGGGCGAGGACGTGGACAAAATGCGCAACGCCTGCAACAAGCTGAAGGCTCTGGCCCCCGACCTGGACGTGGACGGCGAGCTGCAGTTCGACGCCGCCGTTTCTCCCCGTGTGGCCCATACCAAGTGCCCTGACTCCAAGGTGGCCGGCCATGCCAACACCTTCATCTTCCCGGACATCAACGCCGGCAACATCGGCTACAAGATCGCCCAGCGCCTGGGCTCCTTTGATGCCTACGGCCCCATCCTGCAGGGTCTGAACGCCCCCATCAACGACCTGTCCCGCGGCTGCAACGCTCTGGAGGTCTACTCCATGGCCATCATCACTGCCGGCCTGTGCGAGGACTGATTGCCGTACATCCCATTTTCCATACAGCAGACAGCGGCGGACGCTTTCTCGGTCCGCCGCTGTTTTTTTGTTCATTGCAACCGGCGGTTGCGGAATCGCCAAGGGACCTTGATGGACAATCCCGCCGCCCTCTGCTATGATGGTCGCAGAATTGAAGCGGGAGGCGAGACCATGACCTTGGGAGAGCGGCTGATCCAACTGCGAGCAAAAGCAGGGCTCAGTCAGGATACCCTGGCGGAGCAGCTGGGAGTATCCCGGCAGTCTGTCAGCAAGTGGGAAAACGACGCCAGCGTACCGGATTTGGAGAAGTTGGTGAAACTGAGTGGAGTGTTCGGCGTGTCTCTGGATGAACTGGTGAAGGGAGAGGGCCCGGATTCGGCGGCCCCCGTCGTAAAGGCCGGCGTGACGGCAGAGGAACTTCGGCTCCACCGGCAGAGGCTGGTGGGGATCGCGTTTTTTCTTTCCGCCGTGGTGCTCTATTCCTATGCGCTAACCGGGCCAATCGCGGTGTGGCCGCTACTCATGTGCGGAACCGCCTGTTTGTTCCGCAGGAAGTTTTTAGCCATCATCTGCAGCTGGGGTGTATGGCTGGCGCTTTTTTCGATTTTTGGCCCCAGTTTGATGTGGCTTCCTTCCGGCAACTCTGTCACCTGGATGGCCGCCTTCTGGCTGACCATTGCGTTGTTGTTCCTGACGGTTCAAACCATTCGCCGTCCCCCGCCCGTCCCTGTTTGCTGGCTGCTTCTGGTCGCCTTTGCGCTCCAATATGCCGGTACCCGCAGCATTTGGACGTCCATCCATCGTCCGGGTCTGCTCCAGTTCTTTCTGCTTCGTTCGGGTGGAAAGTTCCTGATACTGTATTGGTTGGTGATGCTTCTTCTGGTGTCCGTCTATACCATACGAGAATTCGTTGTTTCCCACCGGCATTCCACCGGGAATCTATCCAAATCGTAAATTTTTTTGCAATAATTCCTTTTCGTATTAAAAACAAAGCCGCCCTGTCGGGCGGCTTTGCACTTTGCTTTCGCTGCTTACTTCAGGTTGAAGAACGCCTTCATGCCGGGATACTGCGCCACGTCGCCCAGCTCCTCCTCGATGCGGAGCAGCTGGTTGTACTTAGCCACCCGGTCGGTGCGGCTGGGGGCGCCGGTCTTGATCTGGCCCGCGTTGACGGCCACGGCGATGTCGGCGATGGTGGCGTCCTCGGTCTCGCCGGAGCGGTGGGACACGATGGCGGTGTAGCCGGCCCGGTTGGCCATCTGGATGGCGTCCAGGGTCTCGGTCAGGGTGCCGATCTGGTTGACCTTGATAAGGATGGCGTTGCCCACCTGCTTCTCAATGCCGGTGGCCAGACGCTCCACGTTGGTGACGAACAGGTCGTCGCCCACCAGCTGAACCCGATCGCCGATGGCCTTGGTCAGCATGGCCCAGCCCTCCCAGTCGGTCTCGGCCATGCCGTCCTCCAGGGAGATGATGGGATAGTTGTCGGCAAACTTCTTCCACATGTTCACCAGCTGCTGCTGGGTCAGCTTCTTGCCGGACTTGGGCTGGACATAGCACTTCTGCTCCTCGTCCCACCACTCGGAGGAGGCGGCGTCGATGGCGATCTTGAAGTCCTCGCCGGGCTTGTAGCCCGCGGCCTCGATGGCCTGGACAATGACCTTCAGGGCGTCCTCATCCTTCTTCAGATTGGGGGCGTAGCCGCCCTCGTCGCCCACACCGGCAGCGGGAGTGCCGTTCTCCTTCAGCACAGCCTTCAGGGCGTGAAACACCTCGGCACAGCGGCGCAGGGCCTCCCGGAAGGAGGGGGCGGAGACAGGCATAATCATGAACTCCTGGATCTCCACATTGTTGGTGGCGTGGGCGCCGCCGTTGAGGATGTTCATCATAGGCACGGGCAGCTGCTTGGCGTTGACGCCGCCGATATAGCTGTACAGGCTGGCGCCCAGGCTCTCGGCCGCCGCCTTGGCGCAGGCCAGGGACGCGCCCAGGATGGCGTTGG
This sequence comes from Oscillibacter sp. KLE 1745, assembly GCF_000469445.2. Classification (NCBI taxonomy): domain Bacteria; kingdom Bacillati; phylum Bacillota; class Clostridia; order Eubacteriales; family Oscillospiraceae; genus Oscillibacter; species Oscillibacter sp. KLE 1745. Next base: position 14,156 of record NZ_KI271696.1, read on the forward strand.
CACCCAGGCGGGACTTGTTGGGGGTGCCGTCCAGGTCGATCAGGGCCTTGTCGATGGAGGTCTGATCCAGGACATTCATGCCGATCAGGCACTCGGCGATCTCGGTGTTGACGTTCTCCACAGCCTTTTCCACGCCCTTGCCGTTGTAGCGGCCCTTGTCGCCGTCCCGCAGCTCGCAGGCCTCATAGATGCCGGTGGAAGCGCCGGAGGGCACGGCGGCGCGGCCCATAGTGCCGTCCTCCAAATAGACCTCCACTTCCACAGTGGGGTTGCCCCGGCTGTCTAGGATCTCCCGGCCCAGGACGTCGACAATCTCAATGATCTGCTTCATAGAACTCGTTCTCCTTTATTAAAATTATAAGACAGAATCATGCGGGCGCGTTCCTCCCAAGGGAGGGCCCACCAGGGATTTCCGGTGCTATTATATCGGTAATCGTTTACTCTGTCAAGCAAACCGGATATTTCCAGTGAAAAAAGTGCGCACTCCTGTCACAGAAGGACGGCGCTGCTGAGAATCTCAAAGGCCTCCTGACAGGGCAGGCGCTTTTTCTCCATGGGCGGCAGGCTGTCGTCAAACCGGCGGGCTTCCGCTTCGTCAAACACAAACGCCGGGCTCTGGCGGTATATCCAGCTTTTTCCCGCCAGGGTGCCGGGCTCCAGTTCCTTCACCAGCATCGCGGCGGGATACGTCCCGTCCTCCAGATGGACCCGGTGCTTTTTGCAGCTTTGGAAGCCGCGGCCCACGTAGTTGTTGGGATCGCCGAAGATCACAATAGCCTCGTACCCCATGGCGGACGCCCGCCGGAAGGACTCCTCCATCAGCAGCCTGCCATAGCCCCGGCGCTGCAGTCCCGGTCGGATACAGACTGGTCCAAAGGTCAGGATGCCCTTCTCCTTCCCTGCCTCGTCCACCAGTGTGCTCTTCGTGTACATGATATTGCCGACCACACGGCCGTCCAGCTCCAGCACCAGGTCCAACTCCGGCAGAAAATCCGGGTGGGGCCGGATGGCGTGGGCCAGGTAGTGCTCCGTGCATCCTGGCGTGTAGAGGTTGTAAAACGCCTGCCGGATGATGTCCTCCACCTGCTGGTAATCGCTCACCCGCTCCGGGCGGATCGTGATGTTCTTCTCCATATCGGTTCCTCCCTGCATGAATTGGCGCCCTGCGGGCGCAGTCTGCACAGCTTGTCCTGCTCTCTATTATATGTCTCTTTCGGCTGCACGCAATGGTGGGCAGTGATTTTTTTCGTCCGGAGTGAAAGCTGGCGCGAAAAAGCGCCTCCCGCAAAAGCGGGAGGCGCCGAATCGAAAACTCACAGGAGGTTCATCAGGTTGAAGCTCAGGATCAGGCCGGAGAACACGATGGACACCGTGGAGCACAGCTTGATGAGGATATTCAGGGACGGGCCGGAGGTGTCCTTGAAGGGGTCACCCACCGTATCGCCCACGACGGCGGCCTTGTGGCACTCGGAGCCCTTGCCGCCGTGGTGGCCGCCCTCAATATACTTCTTGGCGTTGTCCCAGGCACCGCCGGCGTTGGACATGAACACCGCCATGGCAAAGCCGGTGACGGACACGCCGCCCAGCAGGCCCACCACGCCGGTGGGGCCCAGCACCAGGCCGGTAGCCAGAGGCACGATGATGGCCAGCAGGGCCGGCACCACCATCTCATGCAGGGCGCCCTTGGTGCACAGGGACACGCAGGAGGCATAGTCCGGGTCTGCCTTGTACTCCATGATGCCCGCGATCTCCTTGAACTGGCGGCGGACCTCCACCACGATGGACTGGGCCGCCTTCTGCACCGCGCTCATGGTGAAGGCGGAGAAGACGAAGGTCAGCATGGCGCCGATGAACATGCCCACCAGCACCGTGGGGCTGGTCAGGGTGAAGTTCAGCATCTCCTCCGTGTTCTCCTGGACGATGTTCACGTAGCTGACCAGCAGGGCCAGGGCCGTCAGGGAGGCGGAGCCGATGGCGAAGCCCTTGCCGGTGGCGGCGGTGGTGTTGCCCAGGGAGTCCAGGGCGTCGGTCCGCTCCCGGACGCTCTCCGGCAGGCCGCTCATCTCCGCGATGCCGCCGGCGTTATCTGCCACGGGGCCGTAGGCGTCCGTAGCCAGGGTGATGCCCAGGGTGGACAGCATACCCACGCCGGCGATGCCGATGCCGTACAGGCCCTGGTTGAAGGCCGCAGTAAAGGCGCCGGCCTCATCCACGATCTCCATGCTGCCGCCGGCGGCGAAGTAGCTGACCAGCACCGCAGCCGCCACGATCAGGATGGAGGTCAGAGTGGACTTCAGACCCAGGGAGATGCCGCCGATGATGATGGTGGCGGAGCCGGTTTCGGAGGCGGCCGCCAGCTCCTGAGTGGGCTTATAGGTATCAGAGGTGTAATACTCGGTGAAGTAGCCGATGGCGCAGCCGCCGATCAGACCGCAGAGGATGGCCACATAAACGCCCATGTGCCCATCCAGAATGAAATAGGTCAGGGGCGCCGCCAGGATGGCGGAGAGAACAGCGGCGGTGTAAGTGCCGGTCCGCAGGCTCTTCAGCAGGGACTGCTGGGTGGCGTTCTCCTTAGTCTTCACCAGGAAGGAGCCGATGATGGAGCAGATGATGCCGCACACGGCCAGGGCCACGGGCAGCAGCAGGCCGCCCCAGCCGTAGCCGCCCACAGCGCCCAAGGCGAAGGTTGCCAGGATAGAGCCCACATAGCTCTCATACAGGTCCGCGCCCATGCCGGCCACATCGCCCACGTTGTCGCCCACATTGTCGGCGATGGTGGCGGGGTTCCGGGGATCGTCCTCGGGGATTCCGGCCTCAACTTTGCCCACCAGGTCGGCGCCCACGTCGGCGGCCTTGGTGTAGATGCCGCCGCCCACACGGGCGAACAGAGCCATGAAGGAGGCGCCCATGCCGTTCATCACCATGATATTGCCCAGGGACACCGGATCATTGATGCCGAAGGCATAGCGCAGCAGGAAAAACCAGATCGTGATGTCCAGCATGCCCAGGCCCACCACGGTGAAGCCCATGACGGAACCGGAGGAGAACGCCACCCGCAGGCCCTTGTTCAGGCTCTCGGAGGCCGCCTGGGCCGTCCGGGCATTGGAGTTTGTGGCGATCTTCATGCCGATGAAGCCCGCCAGCATGGACCAGATGCCGCCGGTGAGGAACGCGAAGGGAGTGAACTGCGAGAGCATCTTCCCGCCGGAACCGAAAGCAATAATCAGCAGGAGGATGAACACCACCAGAAACACCTTGAACACTGTGGTGTACTGGTGCTTCAGATAGGCGTTTGCGCCCTCACGGATGGAGGCGGCGATCTTCCGCATCTTCTCGTTCCCCTCCGAGAAGGACATCACGCGGCTGCGCTGCAGCCACGCGAAGAGCAGTGCGATAGCCGCCCCGACAAATCCGATCCAGAAAAGGTCTTCCATGTTTCTCCGCTCCTTTGCAGTTGTATTTGTATACGGTACGTATATTTTAACATAGCCCGGAAATTTTTCAAGAAAATATTAGGTAATTTTGCGTGCAGACAGCTACGTTTTCGCGTTTTCCACAAAGTTCCTGTTTTTTGGCTCCCACTTTTCATTCATTTGGGCAGATTGCCTCTTTACAGGACGCCTAACCTGAAATCCGGCGAATTTTTTTGTGAAAAATGCCCTCAAACCGCAGTCTGAGGGCCGTATACAGCAATATGGTTCTGATTTTGAGCTGCAACCCATCCAGCTCTGCTCAATAGATCAAGTGGAAATCGGTGAAGACCCAGCGGTCTTCCAGAAATTCATAGGGGAATGCATAGGACTCCACCCCTGTCACGGTAGAGCCGCCGTCTGCCAGCAGATCCACCTCTACTATGACAGAGTATCCCGCCTGGCCGTACGGCTTGATCTGGATGTCCGCCTGACCCTTGGACTCGTCCCGCTCCCGGCTGGTAGGCAGAACATACAGGGCCCCGTCCACATCCTGATACAGGGGATGGGCTCCGCCGGAGGCCAGCAGCGCATCCACCAGCTCCTCTGAAAACAGGCCCCGCAGATAGGCCCGCAGGTCTGCCAGATTTTCCATGCCCGGGTACTCCACCGGATAGTAAAGCCAGCCGTCTATGGTCTGCGTCTTCTCTCCGCAGGGCAGCGTCTCCAGGCTGAACCAGCCGTACGCCTCCTCCGCCCGGAAATAGGCCGCCTGGATCTCCTCGTCCGTCAGGGGACGGGCCTGACCCTCCAGCCTGACGGCGGACAGACCGCCCTCCGCATCCGGTGCAGAGGCCTCCGCAAAAACGGAAGGCGCTTCTCCCGCCGCCCCCTCGTCCGCGGCGGGCCCGCCGCACCCGGCCAGCGCCCACAGCGCCAGTGCCAGAAACAGCACGCTCCACCTCTTCATAGCTTCCTCTCTCCTTCTCCCAAACGGGCCGCCGGCACTGCGGGGCCCACAGCCGCAAGGCTCTCCTCTCTGGTATCAGCGTATCACAGTTTTCAGAAAAATGCCATTCATTTTTTTACTTTTTTCTGTTTTTTCGACAGTTTTTTTGAAAAAGCCGCAAAAATGCCGCCCGGAACATTCCAGGCGGCAGAGGAGATCGGTCTCCCCGGGGAACTGCATATCGTCAGCGGAGCGAACCACATCCGCGGAAACTGTCAAGCGCCGGGCCGAAAAAAGAAAAATCCACGCCTCCGGCGTGGCTCTCCATCGGATTCCGTTCTCACCGCTCGCTGTGCTTCCAGCCGGCGTCCGTAAAGATCAGGTCGTCCACATCGTCGAGATCCCGCCAATTCCAATTCATCATACTGCTCCCTCCTTTCTCTCTGAGGATTACAGAATTCAGTATAGCAGGGTGGGCAGCCGTCTGCAAGGGCAGGAATATACAGTTTACATAAAATTTTTGCAAAGTTTTTGTGCAGGATTCTTCTCCCAGTAGGCCGAAACCATACGGAAGCCACCCGCCATTTCCGTCTTCTTTGTGTATTTTTCCACTCGTCATGTCCATACTATTTATGGTATAATAGCCGCGAAGCGGCTATTATACTGGCCGGGCATCTGCTCCGCGCCTGCGGAGGCGCCTTTTTGCAGCGCCCGCGCTTCCTACATTCGGATTTGCTTTTTCCACGTCTCGGACGTGCTGCGTTCCGCGGCGGAGGAGGCCGCGTTCACCATGCCCAAGCATCCCAAGCGCCGCACCCGGCGGAACCTGGCCGTGCTGGCCCTGTCCGCCCTGTGCCTGACCGGATTTCTCTACTGGGACAACACCGCTCTGCAGGTGACCCGGTTTGACCCTGTCTTTTCCGATCTGCCCGCCGGTTTTGATGGCTGCCGGATCGTGGTCCTCAGCGACCTCCACGGCGCCTCGTTCGGTGCGCACAACGCGGACCTGCTGGCGGCTGTGGCCGCGGAGCAGCCGGAGTACATCTTTTTTCTGGGGGATCTGGAGGACAAGTACCGGGGGCCGGAGGACGGCTACCCGGCGGAGACCGCCCGGGGACTTTCTGCCATTGCCCCCACCTACTACGTCACCGGCAACCACGAGTGGGCCGTGGGCGGAGTGCCGGCGCTGAAGGAAATCCTCACCGCCAACGGCGTCACGGTGTTGTCCAACCAATTCGTGCCCCTGGAGCGGAACGGGGACACCATTGTCCTGGCGGGCATCGACGATCCCAACGGCTACGCCGACCAGAAGACGCCGGAGGAGCTGGCCGCCGAGGTCTACGCCGCCTGCGGCGACCCCTTCTGGATCCTGCTGGCCCACCGGAACAACCGGTTTGCGCGCCAGTACAGCCTGCTGGGGGCGGATCTGGTGTGCTCCGGCCATGCCCACGGCGGCATCGTCCGCCTGCCCGGGACGGACGGGCTGTTCTCCCACGACCTGGACCTGTTTCCCTCCTATACCGCCGGGCTGTATGAAGAAAACGGCTCCGTGCTGTTCGTCACCCGGGGCCTGGGGAATTCCGGGCCCTCCTTCCGGGTGTTCAACCGCCCGGAAATCGCTGTGCTGACGCTGCGCCGGGCGGAGGGCTAGTCCCGGCGGCAGGCTTCCGAGAGCCGCAGGCCCAGGGCAAGGCCCTGGCAAAAGCAGAACAGCCCATAGCCCCGGACCGGGTCCTCCCGCAGATACTCCGGCCACTGGCCCGGGTCCGGAGCCGGGCCCCAGGCGAGGAAGAGTTCTTCCATGGTATCAGGTATTTCCTGCATGATAAATCCCCTTCCAAAAATACAGTTATATGTGCTATCATTGGAATAGTACATAGTTATCTGTGTGTCAAGGAGGTATTGCATGTTTTCCGAGAAAATTCGCCAGCTCCGGAAAGATCGCCATCTGACCCAGGCAGAGGTGGCCAAGGAGGTCGGCCTGTCCGCCCGGGGCTATCAGGACCTGGAGCTGGGCGCCAAGCCCCGGTATGACGCGCTGCTGCACATCGCGGACTTCTACGGCGTGTCCGCAGACTGGCTGATGGGCCGCACGGACAACCCTGCTGTGAATCGCTGAAAAAGGAACTGCGGGAGGTCCAATATGTTTGCCGATAAAATTCGAGTCCTTCGTAAAGAGAAAAAGCTGACCCAGGCAGAAGTCGCCAAGGAGGTCGGCCTGTCCGCCCGGGGCTATCAGGACCTGGAGCTGGGCGCCAAGCCCCGGTATGACGCGCTGCTCCACATCGCGGACTTCTACGATGTGTCCGTGGACTGGCTGATGGGCCGCACGGACAATCCCCATGCACACCGATGAAAGGATTTCCACCTTATGACTGAATTCCTCGCCGGACAATTTGATATCGCCGTGATCGGCGCGGGCCACGCCGGGATCGAGGCGGCGCTGGCCGCCGCCCGGCTGGGGATGGAGACCATCGTCTTCACCATCAATCTGGATGCGGTGGGCAACATGCCCTGCAACCCTGCTATCGGCGGCACCGGCAAGGGCCATCTGGTCCGGGAGCTGGACGCCCTGGGGGGCGAGATGGCGAAGGCCGCCGACGCGTGCTGCATCCAGTACCGGCTGCTGAACAAGGGAAAGGGCCCCGCCGTCTGGTCCCTCCGGGCCCAGGCGGACCGGCGGCGTTATCAGGAGTACATGAAGCACACCCTGGAGCAGCAGGACCATCTGACGGTCCGCCAGGGCGAGGTGGTGGAGGTCCGCACGGAGAACGGCGCGGTTTCCGCCGTGGTGCTGGCCACCGGGGCGGTGTTCTCCGTGAAGGCCGTGATCCTGGCCACCGGCACATATCTGGCGGGCCGCACCATCGTGGGCGAGTGCGTGGAGGAATCCGGCCCCGACGGGATGCACGCCGCCGGACGGCTGACGGACTCCCTGCTGAAGCTGGGCCTGCCCCTGCGGCGGTTCAAGACCGGCACCCCGCCCCGGGTCAACGCCAGGAGCGTGGACTTTGACGAGATGGAGCTCCAGCCCGGCGATGCCTTGCCGGTCCCCTTTTCATACGGCACCCAATCCCCGCCGGAGAATCGGGCGGTCTGCTGGCTCACCTGGACCACGGAGGAGACGCTCCGGATCGTCCGGGAGAATCTGGACCGGGCGCCCATGTACTCCGGCGTCATTGAGGGGGTGGGCCCCCGCTACTGCCCCTCCTTTGAGACCAAGGTGGTCCGGTTCCCGGACAAGCTCCGCCACCAGCTGTTTGTGGAGCCCATGGGCCTCAACACTGAAGAATTGTACATCCAGGGCTTCTCCTCCTCCATGCCGGAGGAGGTGCAGATCCGGATGCTCCGCAGCGTGCCGGGCCTGCGCCATGCCGTGATGACCCGGCCTGCCTACGCCATCGAATACGACTGCATCGACCCCCTGGCCCTGCGGCCCACCCTGGAGTGCAAGGCTGTGCCGGGCCTATACGGTGCCGGGCAGTTCAACGGTTCTTCCGGGTACGAGGAGGCGGCGGTCCAGGGCTTTGCGGCCGGGGTCAACGCCGTGCGGAAGCTGCGGGGCGAGTGCGATTTCATCCTCTCCCGGTCGGAGAGCTACATCGGCACCCTCATCGACGATCTCGTCACCAAGGGCACCAACGAGCCCTACCGGATGATGACCTCCCGCAGCGAATACCGCCTGCTCCTCCGGCAGGACAACGCCGACCAGCGGCTGACCCGCCGGGGGTACGACATCGGCCTGGTGCCGGAGGCGCGTCTGCGGGCCGTGGAGGCAAAGTACGACGCCGTGGCCCGGGAGATCGCCCGGCTGACCCACACCGGCGTCTCCCCCTCCCCCGCCCTGGCTGCGTTTTTGGCGGAAAAGGGCACGGCGGACGCCCCGGATGGCTGTCCCCTGGTTGCCCTGCTGCGGCGGCCCCAGCTCACCTACGCGGACCTGGCCCCCTTCGACCCGGACCGGCCGGACCTGCCGGCAGACGTGGCGGAGCAGGTGGAGATCAGCGTGAAGTACGAGGGGTACATCCAGCGCCAGCAGAAACAGGTGGAGGACTTCCGGAAAATGGAGCGGCGCCGCCTGCCGCCGGATCTGGACTATTCCTCCATCCAGGGGCTGCGGCTGGAGGCCCGTGAAAAGCTGAACGCCGTCCGCCCGGCGGACCTGGGGCAGGCCTCCCGGATCTCCGGCGTCAGCCCTGCCGACGTGACGGCGCTGATGATCTATCTGGAGCGGTAGTGCGGCGCCTGCCCCTGCTCCACTCCCAGGGCCAGGCCCAGCTGGAGGCCTCTGGCAAAGGCCGCGGTACACCATTGGAGACGCAGGCCCGCCACCTGGTCGAACAGGCCGAGGCGGATGTCCTCCGGCGCGGCGGCCAGCACCTCCTCCAGCACATGGTCCTGGAAGAGCGGCTCCTGGCACAGCGCCGCCTCTGCGTACTCGTCATAGAGCCATTCGTAAATTTCTTTCACAAGCGCCCTCCTTTCACGATATTATATATCGTGTTTATTGTAACACGAGATCTTGTATCAGTCAATAGAAAGGGACCCCTCTATGGATGTGATTCTGCCTATTTTTTCCCAGCGCCTGAAGCAGCTGCGCAGGGACCGCAAGATCACGCAGAAGGCGATGGCCGAGCTGCTTGGAAAAACCGAGCGCCATTATCAGGCAATCGAGGCCGGATGCATCAACGTCCCCGCCACACAGCTGATCTTTTTGGCCGGATATTTTCAAACAAGCGTGGACTACCTGCTGGGCCTCTCGGACCAGCGGTAACGCGCTCTCCCAGAACTTAGAAAAAGCACCATGCCCCGCCGCATGGAAGGAAAGGAAGCTCCCGCCCATGATTATCGACCTGACCCACACCATCACGCCGGAGATGCCCATGTATCCCGGCTCCGCCGCCCCCTCCATCAAGCCCACCGGCTCCCTGACCCGGGACGGGTTCCGGGAGACCCAGTTGACCATCGCCTCCCACACCGGTACCCACATGGACGCCCCGTCCCACATGCTTCCCCGGGGCTCCACGCTGGAGGTGCTGCCCGCCTCCCAGTTCTGCGGCCGGGCCGTGGTGCTGGACGTATCGGACCTGCCGCCCCGGAGCGTCATCACCGCCGACTACCTCCGGGAGCAGAACGGGACCATCCGCTCGGCGGATTTCGTGCTGTTCTACACCGGCTGGGAGCGGAAGTGGGGCACCGGCGCCTATTATGACGACGATTTCCCCGTGCCGGACCAGGAGGCGGCCAAATATCTGGTTTCCTGCGGCCTCAAGGGCGTGGGGACCGACGCCCTCAGCGTGGACACCCTGCGGGATCAGCAGTTCCTGGCCCACAAAACTCTGCTGGACGGCGGTCTGGTGATCCTGGAGAGCCTGTGCCTGAAAAAGGTCGTGGGGCGCACCGACCTGATGCTTTTCGCACTGCCCCTGAAATTTGAGAACGCCGACGGCGCGCCGGTGCGCGCCATCGCGGAATTCCGGGACTTCCCGGAGGAAAAGGAGATGGAGGCGCTTTGAGAAAGTTTCTGGCCATCCTGGTGTGCAAGCTGGGCCGCGCCGTGGGCAAGCTGGTGGGCAAGGGCAGCTCTATGCCCGGCAAATTCGCCCTGAAGATCTGCCCCGATATCCTCGCCCGGGTCCAGCTGCCCAGCCACATCATCGCCGTCACCGGCTCCAACGGCAAAACCTCCACCGTGGAGATGATCGCCGCCATCCTGCGGGCCGGGGGCAAAACCGTGGTCTACAATGAAGAGGGCTCCAACCAGATCGAGGGCGTCACCACGCTGGTGCTGACCCACGCGTCTCTCACGGGCCGGGTGCGGGCGGATGTGCTGCTGATCGAGTCCGACGAGCGGTACGCAGCCCAGAGCTTCCGGTACTTCCACCCCACGGAGTTCGTCATCACCAATCTCTACCGGGACCAGCTGACCCGGAACGGCCATCCGGAGTGGGTGTATGACGCCATTCTCCCGGCCCTCCATCCGGAGACGGAGCTGATCCTGAACGCCGACGATCCCCTGTCCAGCTGCTTTGCCCGGGGACGGGACAGGGTGAAGTGGTTCGGCCTGGACCGCTGCCCCTCCGACACCGCGTCCCCCACCGGCGTGTACCACGACGGGGCCTGCTGTCCGGTGTGCCATGCCCCCATGGAATATGACTACGTCCACTACAACCACATCGGCGCTTTCCGCTGCACGAAATGCGGCCATCACAAGCCCGCCACGGACTACACCGCCACGGCGCTGGACCTGGGCCGGGGCACCCTGACCATCGACAGCTCCATCACCATCCAGCTGGCCTTCCGCAGCATCTACAACGTCTACAACATCCTGGCGGCCTATGCCGCCTGCCGGGAGTGCGGCGTGGCGGCGGACACCGCCGCCGGGGTCATCAACAACTACATCCTGAAGAACGGACGGATGCAGAAATTCACCCTGGGGGAGCACCGGGGGATGCTGCTAACCAGCAAGCATGAGAACTCCATCGCCTACGACACGAACCTCCGCTACATCCGCGCCGCCCAGGAGCCCTGCACCGTCCTGGTGATCGTGGACGCGGTGAGCCGGAAGTACTTCACCAGCGAGACCAGCTGGCTGTGGGACATCGACTTCGACCAGCTGAACGCCCCCCAGGTGCAGCGGATCATCCTCTCCGGCCGGTACTGCAACGATCTGGCGGAGCGGTTCTCCTTCACGGACATTCCCCGGGAAAAGGTCACGGTCCAGGCGGACATCCCCGCCGCGGCGGCGGAGCTGAAGGCGGACGGCAGTGAAAACGTATACGTGGTCACCTGCTTCTCGGACCGGGACAAGATTCTCTCCCAGGTGGTAAAGGAGGCGTGAGGACATGGAACTGAAGATCATCCACTTTTATCCGGATCTCATGAGCCTCTACGGCAGCTATGCCAATGTGTCCGTCCTGCGGCGGTATCTGGAGGCCCTGGGCTGCGCCGTCACGGTGCAGGCCGTCGTCCCGGGGGAGGGCGCAGACATCACCAGCGCCGACTTTCTCTTTATGGGAGCCGGCACGGAGCGGGCCCAGCGGTTTGCGGCGGAGGACTTCGCCCGGTATAGCGCGGCGGTGAAGGCCGCGGCAGAGGACGGCACCGCCATGCTGTTCGCCGGCACAGCTATGGAGCTCTTAGGCGCCTCTGTCACCGACAGGGACGGGGACACGTATCCCGGCATCGGTCTGGCCTCTTTCACCACGGTCCAGGGCAAGCGGCGGATCGTAGGGGATGTGTACGGCGTTACAGCCCTGTTTCCGGAGGCCGTGGTGGGCTTCATGAACAAGTGTGGCCAAATCCGCGGCGTGGAGGCGCCGCTGCTCACCGGTCTCTCTCTAGGCTTCGGCAATGAGGCGGAGAAGGGCCCGGAGGGCTTCCACTGGAAGAACGTGTTCGCCTCTGAGCTCACCGGGCCAGTTCTGGTAAAGAACCCCCGGCTGCTGGAGGCTGTGGCGGACGCCATCTGTACCCGGCGGGGCATTTCCCTGCCAGAGGAGCGGCCGTCCTTCCCCTATGCAGAGGCGGGCTACGCCATCACAGCAGAGCAGTTGAAGCTGCGGGCCGAGGCCCGGCAGTGATTGCAGGGAGAATCCGCCAGGACGGCCGCCTGTGGGCGGCCGTCCTGTTTTTTGCAGAGGCCCGCCGGGGCCGTGCGCATCCAACTCCAGCCACAGACTGACGCAGGGAAGCGCGACCATGGGGGACATTGCCCGGAAAACGGACCGGGGAGCGGTTACAAGCCGCTCCCCGGTCTTATTTTATTCCGTATTGCTTAAAACCTCATTGTGCTTATCCACCACGCTGATCTCCAAATCCCGGTAATCCGCGGTGTTCGGCTCCTCCGTCACCCGCAGCAGCCAGGGGGCCTCATACTCCGTATCCAGCAGCTGCCCATTCTGTGTCACCACACAGTAAGGTGTAAAATTCTCTCCCAGGATGAACCAGTCCCCCGCCCGCTGCTCCATACCGGTGATCTCGATGGGCACCATGCCCATCTCCATCTCCGTGGGTCTGTAGCGGGCCTCGCCCTCATAGCAGTATCCTTTTCCATAGAGGGCGTCATATTGCAGCATCCGCAGGTCCGCCCGGTATGTAGGCTCCTCCCGGCAGGTCTGCTGGAAGGCGGTCATCAGCCCGGTGGTGATGCCCAGGCGACCCAGCACAGTGGCGGAGAGCTGATAGGCCGCCAGGGGCTCGTCCTGCTGTTCCAGCCCAAAGTTGTCCCAGATGATGTACTCTGTGCGGTAGAGGCTGCTGCTCTCCATGTTCTCGGCCTCCAGCCCCAGCGCCGGCAGGTGGTCGCCGTAGAGCACCAGCACCGTCCGCTCGTCCCGGGCCTCCAGCTCCTGGATCAGATCCCCCACAAAGGCGTCCATCTCATGAATCTGGTTCACATAATACTCCAAAGCCCAGCGGTACGCCTCATCGGGGCACGCTTCTACCGTGACGGCCGGGTCCTCCAGCTCCGGCTCCATGGGGTATTTGCCGTGGCCCTGCACAGAGACCGTGAACACCAGATCCGCCTGGTCCTCCGTCACATCCAGCGCCTGGAGGATCTGGTCCTTCAGCACACCGTCCTTAGCCCAGTTGGTGGGCGTCTTCTCCACCGCAGGCATATACTCCAGGGCGGTAAAATCATCAAAGCCCAGATTGGGATAGACCTCGTTCCGGCTGTAAAAGGCCGCCCGGTGATTGTGGATGGCATGGGTCGCGTAGCCATTTTCCTTCAGGTCGTAGGCCACAGACTCCACGGTCTGATCCTTCAGGCAGGTCTGGAAGGGGTACTCCCCGGGTCCGAAGAACCGGCTGCTCATACCGGTAAGCACCTCGAACTCTGTATTGGCTGTGCCCGCGCCCACCACCGGCACCGTCAGATAGCCGGAGGAATACGCTTCCTTCAGCGCCGTCCAGTTGGGCACCGGATCCTCCGACAGCTCCAGGCCCTGGATCATGGATGGATCAATATAGGACTCCAGCTGGATGAAGATCACATTCACATCCGTCTGCGGATCGGCGGAGAGCGCCGCCGTCTTCTCCTCCACCGACCGGACAATATCCGCCACCGCCTTCTGGCTGTAATTGGCCGGGCGGCGGATCCCCCGGTTCAGCCAGGTCTGCAGGAAGCAGTAGGAAAAGCCGTAGTCCTCGTAGGCAAAGGCCAAGTTGGCAAACTGGTCTGACAGGTTGCCTGTGAAAAAGGCCAGGGCGCATCCGCCGCCCATCAGGGCGCCGGAGACCGCCATCGCTCCGATGCCGGTGAGAATCCGGGTCCGCAGCGGACAGCTGCTGCGGGGCCCCTTCCAGAACAGCAGCACCAGCCCTGCGGCCACCAGCACCAGCGCCGCGATCAGCAGAATGATGTAGCCGGTGGAGAGATAGTTGGGGACCGTGTCCAGCCCCGTTTCAAACACCGTCAGATCCGCCACGGTGAAGGGCGTCATGCGGTTGAGGAGGATGAACCCGTTCACGCCGCCGCAGATCAGCCACAAGAAGGACACCAATGCGCACCAGAACGCCCGCCGCCGCAGAAAAAAGGCGGGGCAGAGCGTCAGCAGTACAATCAGGAAATTCACCAGAAATGCCAGCGGTTCCTCCGTCATAAAGCGCCAAAAGCTGGCGGGCCCATCTGTGAAGCTCTTGTGATTGAACAGCTCCACCACGACGGTGACCGCTAAAGCCAGCAGCGGAAGATACAGGAACGCTCTGCGTTCCTGTCGATGCCGTTCGGCATCCGCGGCCGCCGGCGGCAATGTCTGTTGCATCGGAATAACCTTCTTTCTTTTCATAGATTTTTTATTATAGCGCCTTTCCCTCTGCAATTCCATGAATTTTTTGCGAACTTTTTTCTTTTTCTTTTCTAAAATTTCATCTGATTTTGAAGAAAGTCTCCCTGCTCCATCGTATTGGAAACTGCGGCGGAAACCTCTTGACAGGCGGCCCCGTTTGTATTATTGTACTATCGTAATAGTACATCGAGAGGAGCGGATTTCATTTGCAGCAGCGATCCAAGTTCATTCAAAGAACCAGCGCTCTGGCGCTGGCGGCGGTCCTGGCACTCGGCATGGGTGTTCAGGCGGCCGGACCGGGCACATCCACAGTGGATGACCGGCGGGAGGACCTGACCATGTTTTATGAGACGCTGAAAGACAGACATCCGGATCTTTTTGCCAACACGCCGGAGGAGACCTTCCTGGCCCGCAAAGCAGAGCTTACAGAGCATCTGGACACCGCAAGCGACGTAGAATTTCTCTTCGGCCTGCAGAGTCTGGCCGCGCTTGTGGGCGACTCCCACACCAGCGTCCAGGTGGCGGACAGCGTGGTGGACCAGCTGAATGCCTATCCCATGGTGCTGTCCTGGCGGGACGGGCACTGGTACCTGACCACAGTTCCGGCTGAGGAACAGGATCTACTGGGCGCGGAGGTCACCGCCATAGGCGGCCGCTCTATGGCAGAGGTGGTGGAGACCTTTGGCCGCGTGCTCAGTGCCGACAACCCGGTGAAGCTGCGGCGGCAGTACCGGCAGGTGTGCAATGTGGCGGATTACTACGCCTATCTGGGTCTGGCAAAGGCGGGTGAGCCTCTGGCCCTCACCCTGGCTGACGGCAAGACCGTCTCCATCGCTCCCATGCCCTACCTCTCCCTGGGAGAGGCGGAAATTGTCCAGCTAGGCGCTGAGGTGCCCCAGCCCGCCACTGCCCGCCAGAAGTGCAATTACTGCGCACTTCCGCTGAGCGGGCAGGTCTACTATATCCAGTACAACGTCTGCCAGGAGGACCCGGCGCTGCCCATGGAGGACTTTGCCGCCCAGGTACAGGCGGACCTGGAGGCCGGAGGTTACAGCCGCGTTCTCGTGGACCTGCGGAACAACGGCGGCGGGTCAGACGGCGTAATCTGGCCTCTGCTGTCCGTCCTGCGTCAGGAGATGGATGATGGGACCGAGGTGGTGGGACTCATCGGAGAGGCCACCTTCTCCTCTGCCATCATCAATGCCGTAGAGCTGCAGGAAATGGGCATCCCGCTGGTGGGAGAGCCTGCCAGCGGCAGCGTGGACCACTTTGGCTCCGTCAGTGGCTTTTCTCTGCCCAACTCCGGCATCCAGATTGATGTCTCCTCCAAATACATCGACCTGGGCACCCTGCTGGACGCCGACGCCGGACGGGGCGTGGAGTCTCTGGAGCCGGATATCGCCGTTCCCCAAACCATGGCGGATACCCTGGCGGGCAGAGACACCGCTGTGGAGTGGCTGCTGGCCCATCCGGAGACGCTGGAACAGCGGGAATACCCGGATGCGCCGCTCACCCGGGGGCGGTTCGTGGGGCTGCTGTATGCTGCGGCCGGGTCCCCTGCCGCAGCGGCGGAGGCCGGTTTCCAGGATCTGCTGGGCATCGAGTGGTTCCTGCCGGCGGTGAACTGGGCCGCGGAGACCGGCGTCACCGGCGGTACGGCGGAGGGCGCCTTTGCGGCCGCACGGCACCTCACCTGGCAGGAAGCCGCCGTCTTTCTCGTCCGCACTGCGGAGGCCCTGGGGCTAGAGCCGGAGGCTGTCCGCACCGCGCCTCTGCCCGATGCGCTGGCGGAGGGTGCCTGGGACCAAACCGCTCTGGAACTGGCCTGGGAATGGGGCCTGCTTCCGGAAGACGCGGGCAGCGCCGCCGAAATCGCTCGGGTCCAGGGCGGGGCCATGGCGGATGCCTTTGCGGCCCTGCTGTAACCCCACGAATCGTCTGACCAGAAACAGCCCCCGAACGCTGCGGCGTCCGGGGGCTGTCTCAACCTCTCTGACGGCGGTGTGCCGCTGTTCTCTGCCGGGCTGTCTTCCAGGCGCACGTCCCGGCAGAGAAAAGGACCGCGGGATAACTCCCGCGGTCCTCTGATATGGTATATGCTTACTCGCTGTACATGGCCTTCAGCTTCAGCAGGTGCTGATAGCGATCCATGGCAGCTTTCTCGTTGCGCTGGAACAGCTCGCCGGCGCGGTCGGGGAACTCGCGGGTCAGACGGCTGTACCGGGCCTCGTTCATCAGGAACTCCTGATAGCCGCCAGCCGGCTCCTTGGAGTCCAGCGTGAACTTGGCACCCTCAGCGGCGGGGTTGAAGCGGAACAGGTTCCAGTAGCCGCACTCCACAGCCTTCTTCATTTCCTTCTGGCAGTTCATCATGCCGCCCTTGATGGAGTGCATCTCGCAGGGGGCGTAGCCGATAATCAGGGACGGGCCGGGATAAGCCTCGGCCTCCTGAATGGCCTTCAGGGTCTGGGCGGGGTTGGCACCCATGGCCACCTGAGCCACGTAGATATAGCCGTAACTCATGGCGATCTCCGCCAGGGACTTTTTCTTGATCTCCTTGCCGGCCGCGGCGAACTGCGCCACCTGGCCGATGTTGGACGCCTTGGAGGCCTGGCCACCGGTATTGGAGTACACCTCGGTATCAAAGACGAAGACATTCACATCGTTGCCGGAGGCCAGGACGTGGTCCAGACCGCCGAAGCCGATGTCGTAGGCCCAGCCGTCGC
>NZ_KI271696.1:31134-41096 GCF_000469445.2 Oscillibacter sp. KLE 1745
AAGCCGATGTCGTAGGCCCAGCCGTCGCCGCCGAAGATCCACATGGACTTCTTGGACAGGAACTCCTTGTCCGCCAGAATCTCAGCAGCCAGCTTGCAGGCGTCACACTGGCACAGCGTCTCGCCCTTTGCCTTCAGCTCCTCGCCGAAGGCATGGATCTCCGCCTTGGGATTGGCCAGCAGCTCGTCCACAGTGCAGATGCTGCTCTCCAGGGCGGCGATGTATGCCTTGGTGGCCTCGCCGTTGGCGGCGCTGTCCTCCATGGTGTCCAGCCACTTCTGGCCGGCCTCCTTCAGAGCGGGCACTGCCCAATCCTTGGCAATCAGCTCCCGGGTCAGATCCGCCAGACGGCTGCGGGTGGCCTGCTGGCCCAGATACATGCCCAGGCCGTGCTCAGCGTTATCCTCGAACAGGGAGTTGGCCCAAGCGGGACCATGGCCTTCCTTGTTGGTGCAGTAGGGAGAGGTGGCAGCCGGACCGCCCCAGATGGAGGAGCAGCCGGTGGCGTTGGAGATGTACATCCGGTCACCGAACAGCTGGGTAATCAGGCGGGCATAGCTGGTCTCGGCGCAGCCGGCGCAGGAGCCGGAGAACTCCAGCATGGGCTGACGGAACTGGCTGCCCTTGACGGTGTTGTCCTGCATGTCCTTCTTCTCGGACACCTGGGAGACGCAGTAGTTGAAGACCTCCTGCTGGGCGGCCTCCTGCTCCTGGTCCACCATGGTCAGGGCGTCCACCGGGCACTGGCCCACGCACACGGC
The DNA here is from genome assembly GCF_000469445.2 of Oscillibacter sp. KLE 1745. NCBI lineage: Bacteria > Bacillati > Bacillota > Clostridia > Eubacteriales > Oscillospiraceae > Oscillibacter > Oscillibacter sp. KLE 1745. The sequence continues at coordinate 31,896 of NZ_KI271696.1, forward strand.
GCAGCCCATGCAGTCCAGCGGGCTGATGGCCATGGTGTACTTGTACACGCCCTTGCCCTTGCCGGCCTTCACGTCCACGATCTTGGCGGCGGCGGGGGCATTCTTGGCCTCCTCCTCCGTCAGAGCGAAGGGACGGATGGTGGCGTGGGGGCAGACATAGGCGCAGTTGTTACACTGGATGCACTTGGTGGAATCCCAAGTGGGAACGGACACGGCCACGCCGCGCTTCTCATAGGCGGCGGCGCCCAGCTCGAACTGGCCGTCCACATGCTTGACGAAGGCGGACACGGGCAGGCTGTCGCCGTCCATGCGGCCCACGGGGTCCAGAATCGTGCTGACCTGCTCCACCAGAGCGGCGGGGCCCTCGTGCTTGACAGGCTCGGCCTCGTCCACAGCGTTGGCCCAGTCGGCGGGCACATCGAACTTCTTGTAGGCGGTGGCGCCGGCGTCGATGGCCTTGTGGTTCATGTCCACGATGTCCTGGCCCTTCTTCAGGTAGGAGTGGGTGGCGGCGTCCTTCATGTAGCCCACAGCCTCGCTCTCAGGCATGACCTTAGCCAGAGAGAAGAAGGCGGACTGCAGGATGGTGTTGGTGCGCTTGCCCATGCCGATTTCCTTGGCCAGGTCGATGGCGTTGATGGTGTAGACCTGAATGTTGTTCTTGGCGATGTAGCGCTTGGAGGCGGCATCCAGATGGTGGCTCAGCTCCTCGTCGCTCCACTGGCAGTTGATCAGGAACACACCGCCGGGCTTCACGTCCCGGACAATGGGGAAGTGCTTGGTGATGTAGGCGGGCACGTGGCAGGCCACGAAGTCGGCCTTGTTGATGTAGTAGGAAGACTTGATGGGGGAGTCGCCGAAGCGCAGGTGGCTGATGGTGACGCCGCCGGTCTTCTTGGAGTCGTACTGGAAGTACGCCTGGACATACTTGTCGGTATGGTCGCCGATGATCTTGATGGAGTTCTTGTTGGCGCCCACGGTGCCGTCGCCGCCCAGGCCCCAGAACTTGCACTCAATCGTACCGGCGGGAGCCACGCTAGGAGCGGGCTTCTCCTCCAGGCTCAGGTGGGTCACATCGTCCACGATGCCGATGGTGAACTCGCGCTTCATGGAATCCTTCTTCAGCTCGTCATACACGGCGAAGACGGAGGCGGGCGGGGTGTCCTTGCTGCCCAGGCCGTAACGGCCGCCGATCACCTGGATGTCGGTCCGGCCGGCGTTGGCCAGAGCAGTGACCACGTCCATGTACAGGGGCTCGCCCTGGGAGCCGGGCTCCTTGGTGCGGTCCAGTACGGCGATCTTCTTGCAGGTGGCGGGGATGGCGGCGAGCAGCTTGTCCGCACGCCAGGGCCGGTACAGCCGGACCTTGATGAGGCCCACCTTCTCGCCGCCCGCATTCAGATAGTCGATGACCTCCTCAGCCACGTCGCAGATGGAGCCCATGGCGATGATGACGCGGTCTGCGTCGGCAGCGCCGTAGTAGTTGAACAGCTGATAGTCGGTACCCAGCTTCTCGTTGATCTTGCCCATGTACTTCTCCACCACGTCGGGCAGAGCGGTGTAGTAGCTGTTGCAGGCCTCACGATGCTGGAAGAAGATGTCGCCGTTCTCGTGAGAGCCGCGCATGTTGGGCCGCTCGGGATTCAGGGCGTGCTTGCGGAACGCCGCCACGGCGTCCATGTCGCACATCTCCTTCAGGTCATCGTAATCCCACACGGCGACCTTCTGGATCTCGTGAGAGGTCCGGAAACCGTCGAAGAAGTTCACGAAGGGAACGCGGCCCTCAATGGCGGCCAGATGGGCCACGGGCGCCAGGTCCATGACCTCCTGCACGTTGCCCTCGCACAGCATGGCGAAGCCGGTCTGGCGGCAGGCCATGACGTCGGAGTGGTCGCCGAAAATGTTCAGGGCGTGGGTGGACACGGTACGGGCGGACACATGGAACACGCAGGGCAGCAGCTCGCCGGCGATCTTGTACATATTGGGGATCATCAGCAGCAGGCCCTGGGATGCGGTGTAGGTGGTGGTCAGCGCACCGGCGGCCAGGGAGCCGTGGACCGTGCCGGAGGCACCCGCCTCGGACTGCATCTCGACGACCTTGACAGTGGTGCCGAAAATGTTCTTCTGACCAGCGGCGGACCACTGGTCGACCAAGTCTGCCATGGGAGAGGACGGGGTGATGGGATAGATCCCCGCCACTTCGGTAAACGCATAGCTGACATACGCAGCTGCGTTGTTACCGTCCATGGACTTGAACTTTCTTGCCATAAACTTACCTCCTATAAATGTGCTGCCCACACGACAGCATTCTGAACCAACATGAACACGGTCGCATTCCCCCGAATGCTCATGCAGTGTTATTATATCACTTGAAATTTGCCGTGTAAATAACTGCCTTGTTATTTTTTGCGCAAATTTTCTGGTTTCTGCGGAAACGTCAAGACTTCCTGGAATTTTCAGGCCAGTTTTGGAATCCGGGGTTTCTTATTTCGTCGTTTTGTGGTAAACTGACTTCCGTGAAAACGGCGGTTTTCGACAATTCGCAATCGGCTCTTCCGGCAGCGGGCGGCAGCCTGGAGCGGGAGGGCTTCTGGAGGTGGTCGTTTATGGTGGTGACGGTGCGCTCCCTGGGACTGAACGGCATTGCCGGGTATGCGGTCAGCGCGGAGTGCTTCCTCTCCGGCGGGCTGCCCGCCTTTGACATCGTGGGTCTGCCGGACGCCGCCGTGCGGGAGGCCCGGGAGCGGGTCCGGGCGGCGGTGAAGAACTGCGGGGCCAAGTTCCCCGTCAGCCGAATCACGGTGAATCTGGCCCCGGCCGGGCAGAAAAAGGCGGGCACAGTCTACGACCTGCCCATCTTTGTGGGGCTGCTGGCCGCAGGACGGGAGCTGCCGCCGCCGGCCCAGCAAGCGGCGTTTATCGGGGAGCTGTCCCTCACCGGGGCGCTGCGGGGCGTCACCGGCGTGCTGCCCATGGCCCTGGCAGCCCGGGACGCCGGTGTGAAGGAGCTGTATGTCCCGGCGGAGAACGCCGCTGAGGCCACGCTGGCAGGCGGCCTCACCGTCTACGGCGTACCGGATGTAGGGGCGCTGGTGCGCCACTTGCGGGGCGAGGAGCGCCTCTCCCCCGCCTCGGCCTGGGTGCCGGAGGCAGAGGAGGCCGCCGGGCCGGATCTGCGGGATGTGATGGGCCAGGAAAATGCCAGGCGGGCCCTGGAGATCGCCGCGGCAGGCGGCCACAACCTGCTGCTGATCGGCTCCCCCGGCGCAGGCAAGTCCATGCTGGCCAAGCGGCTGCCCTCCATCCTGCCGGATATGAGCCGGGAGGAGGCGCTGGAGGTCTCCGGCATCTGGTCCGTGGCGGGGCTGGCGGACCCGCAGCACCCCCTGCTGACCCGGCGCCCCTTCCGCAGTCCCCACCACACCGCATCCGCCGCCGCCCTCACTGGAGGCGGGCCGCTGCTGCGGCCGGGGGAGATCTCCCTGGCCCACAACGGCGTGCTGTTTCTGGACGAGCTGCCGGAGTTCCACCGGGACGTGCTGGAGGCCATGCGCCAGCCCCTGGAGGACGGCACGGTGACAGTGGCCCGCTCCGGCGGGACGCTGCACCTGCCCGCCCGGTTCCAGCTGGTGTGCGCCATGAACCCCTGTCGGTGCGGCTGGCGGGGGCACCCCTCCGGGCGGTGTACCTGCTCGGACCGGGAGGTGGCCAAGTATGTGGAGAAGATCTCCGGCCCCCTGCTGGACCGGATCGATCTCCACGTCAGCGTTCCCGCGGTGGAATACGCATCCATGCGGCGGAAAGAGACGCCGGAGAGCTCCGCCGATGTGAAGTGCCGGGTGGACGCGGCCCGGGCTGTCCAGACCGCCCGCTTTGCCGGCACCGGCGTCACCTGCAACGCCCACATGACCGCCCCCATGATCGGGCAGTTCTGCCGCCTGGACCACGCCGGCGATGCGCTGATGAAGTCCGCCTTCGAGCGGATGGGCCTCACCGCCCGGTCCCATGATCGGATTCTGCGGGTAGCCCGGACCATCGCGGACCTGGACGGTGCGGCGGACATCAGGCCGGAGCATCTGGCAGAGGCCATCCAGTTCCGGAATACCGATATTTTGAAGGGATAACCGGGTCCCCGCCGCAGCCCAGCGCAGCGGACTTTACGGGGGCAAGGCGGAAGCCATTCCGTTCCGGAACCGGACATTCCCAAAGGATCAGAAAACCAGGCGGCCCCGGAATGGGGCCGCCTGGTTCACTGTGGCGGAAATAACGTGGTCAGTGCCGGTTCCAGAGAAGCAGGGCCGCCAGCAGCGGCACTCCCAGAAGCACCGCTGCCAATATTATGGCGAAGATCCGGGCCCTTTTGCGGAACCCCTCCGGCGAGTAATCCATATCTCCCTTTTTCAGGCGGTGCAGCCAGAACGTGTTCAGGCCCCAGATCACCAGGCCGATCACCGGTACGATCACAAAAACCGAAAACCATCCGTCTCCGTTGGAACCATCATACAGCGGGCTCATTCTCCAGATTCCTCCTTCCGCCAATCGCCGACTCTCCTCTTTACCGGATGAAGTTCATCATGGGACGGGGCGTGCTCTCCGGCACAGGGACCCTGCTCTCCGCCAGCACCTTCACCATCCAGGCCATATCCCGGCCCAGGCGGGCGGCCACCTCCATGCCCTCCTCGTCTTTCAGGGCCTCGCCGGGGTCCGCGCCGTGTACGGCGCCCCAGTAGTCGGAGGTGACGATGACCATCTCCATGGCATCCATGGTGCCCAGCAGCTGCTGGTACGTCTCCATGCCGCCGCTGCGGCGCAGGGTGCACAGGGCGCCCCCCACCTTGTGGTGGAGCTGATTCACCCCGCAGCCCGCCGCCAGCATCAGCCGGTCCAGCACGCACTTCATATTGCCGGAAATACCGCCGTGATACACCGGAGCTGCCAGCAGGATGCCGTCCGCCTCGATGCAGGCGGCGATGATGTCGTTGACCATATCGTCGGTCTGGACACACCGGAGGCTGCCGGTGTTCAGGCAGTGGTAGCAGGCCATGCAGGGATGGACCTTCGCCCCGGGCTGGAACACCTGGAACTCCACCCCGGCGGCCTCCACCTCCCGCCGGACCACCTCCAGCACCTGGGCGGTGTTGCCGTTCTTTCTGGGACTGCCGTTGATGGCCACGATCTTCATAAACTTCCCCTCCATAATTTGGTTTCCCCTTGTTGTCCCTCCATTATAGCAGAGGGCTGGACGGCGGGCAAGAGCTCCTTTTCCCCCATAAAAAGAGACGCCCTGACGGGCGTCTCTTTGGGGCTCTGGGGAAGATCACCAGCGGTCGTTGTCGATGTCCCGGCTGAAGATGGTGCCGGTGACGGCGTCGATCTCAAATTCGTACTCGGTCCAGCCGTTGCGGATCTCGACTTCATACTGCGCCCGGCCGTCATCCCAGTCAAACTGGCACTTCACCACCGTGGAGCCGCTGGGCGTCTCCGCCAGGGCGATCTGCTGGGCCCGCTCTGCGGTGATATAGTCGCCGCTGGAAGAGTTGCTGCCGTTCCCGGAGGGGCGGCTGGTGCCGTTGTTCCAGATCTGGAAATTCTCCAGCTCCCGATCGGAGCTGAGGATGGCGCCGGTGACGGCGTCGATGTCGTAGTCATATTCGGTGGTGCCGCTGTAAAACTCCACCTCATACTTCATCCGGCCGTCATCCCAGTCCAGGTTGGCCCGCAGGAACACGGCGTTGGCCTCTTTGACACCGGCGTCATTCAGGGCGATCTGCTTGGCCCGGTCGGCACTGATATAGTTGCCGGAGGCGGAAGAGGCGCCCTGCTGGCTGGCGGTCCGGTCCGCGGTGGTCAGCTGGACCGTGCGGGTGGCCGAGTTGAAGGACACGTCCATACCCATGGCCTCGCTGATGGCCCGGACGGGGACATAGGTGGTGCCGTTGTAGAGGAACACGGGGACCTGCTTTCCGGCGGCATCCCGCGGGGTGAATCTGGCGCCGTTGAGGGTGATGCCGATGCCGTCCTCCACCTGGATGCTGCGCTTGGAGGTGGCGGTGGCCGTGACGCACAGTGCTGCGATCAGGACCGTCAGGACCAAACCGGAGCCGAAGCCCTTCCAGAAACCGTTCTGCTTCATTGTTCATTCTCCTTTTCATGTTCTGCATTCGGCGGGTCTCTCCCGCCCCTTCTGCACCATTAACGGTGCCAGAAGAGGTTTTATTGCACCGTGCGGAAAATTTTTTTATTTTTTTCGCGCCGCTGGCCCTTCCCTACAAAACAGGCTTTCTATTCCCGGAAAAATGCGCTATAATAGGGGCCGATATTCCAAACTGTTCTGATATGGAGGTCCGTTATGATGAATGCTTCCCCTGCCCCGCAGGAGATCTTTTTGCTGAAACTGGGCGAGGTGGTCCTGAAGGGACAGAATCGCCAGTCCTTTGAGGACAAGCTGCTGGCCAACGTCCGCCGCCGGGTGAAAAACTGCGGCAGCTTCCAGTGCTCCCTCCGGCAGAGCACCATCTACGTGGAGCCCCAGGGAGAGGACTGCGATATGGAGGCCGCCTGGGACGCCTGCCGCCAGGTGTTCGGCATTGCCGCCGTGGCCCGGGCCGTGCCCTGTGAAAAGACAGTGGACGCCATTGTGGAGGCCGCCCGGACCTATCTGGCGGACGCCTTTGCCGTTGCGAAGAGCTTCAAGGTGGAGAGCAAGCGGGCAGACAAGATGTTTCCCATGAACTCCATCCAGCTGAGCCAAGCTGTGGGCGGCGATCTGGCGGAGCTGTTCCCCCATGTGGCGGTGGATGTCCACACTCCCGATCTGACGGTATTTGTGGAGATCCGGGAGAAGTACGCCTACGTTCATACTCCCTCTGTTCCCGGCGCGGGCGGCCTGCCCATCGGCATGGGCGGCCGGGCGGTGAGCCTGCTCTCCGGCGGCATCGACTCCCCGGTGTCCTCCTGGATGATGGCCCGCCGGGGCGTGGAGCTGGAGATGGTCCACTTTGTCTCCCCGCCCTACACCTCCCAGCAGGCCCAGGACAAGGTACTGGAGCTGGCCCGGCTGCTGACTGCCTGGACCGGGCGGCTGCTGGTCCACATCGTCCCCTTCACGGAGATCCAGGAGGAGATCCGGCGGAACTGCCCGGAGGAGTACTTCACCCTCATCATGCGCCGGTTCATGATGCGCATCGCCGAGGCCATCGCCAGGAAGGCCAACGCCGGCGCCCTGGTCACCGGCGAGTCCCTGGGCCAAGTGGCCAGCCAGACCATGCTGGCCCTGGGGGTCACCGAGGATGTGACCTCCCTGCCGGTGCTGCGGCCCCTGATCGGCATGGACAAGGTGGAGATCATCCGCATGTCCCGGGAGATCGGGGTGTTCGACACCTCCATCCTCCCCTATGAGGACTGCTGCACGGTGTTCACGCCCCGCCACCCCGCCACCCGGCCCCGGCTGGAAGATGTGCGGCAGGCGGAGGCCGCCCTGGACGTGGAGTCCCTGGTGCAGAAGGCCCTGGCGGACGAGACCTGGGTGCGGGTGAAGTCCACGGATCCGGCCCGGATCTGACCCAATCTGTTCCCGGCCCCGCCGCCTGTTGCCGGCGGGGCCGCTGTTTCAAAAAGGAGGTCTTTCCATGTCACACACCGCGGAGATCATCGCCGTCGGCACAGAGATCCTGCTGGGTAACATCGCCAACACCGACGCCCAGATGCTCTCTCAGAGCCTGTCCACCCTGGGCGTCAACGTCTTCTGGCACACGGTAGTGGGGGACAACCCTCAGCGCCTGCGGGAGGCTCTGGACATTGCCCGGCACCGGGCCGACATCATTCTCACCACAGGCGGCCTGGGTCCTACCTACGACGATCTGACCAAGCAGACCATCTGTGCGGCCTTCGGCCAGAAGCTGGTGCTGCACGAAGATATTCTGGAGGACATCCGGGCCTTTTATCAGTCCGCCCTCCATGTGCCCATGCCGGAAAACAACACCCAGCAGGCGGAGCTGCCGGAGGGCTGCACCGTGTTCGACAATCCGGTGGGCACCGCCCCCGGCTGCGCCTTTGAAGCGGACGGCGTCCATGTGCTGATGCTGCCGGGGCCGCCCCACGAGTGCGAGACCATGCTCCGCCGGTGCGTGGAGCCGTACCTCCGCGCCCTCTCCAAAGAGGTCATCGTCTCCCACGATATCATGACCTTCGGCATGGGCGAGAGCTCTGTGGACCAGCTGCTCCATGACCGGATGGTCCGCATGATGAACCCCACCCTGGCCACTTATGCCAAGCCCTGCGAGGTGCGGCTGCGGGCCACCGCCAAGGCCGCCGGCGCAGAGGAGGCGGAGGCCATGCTGGCCCCGGTGGTGGCAGAGGTCCGCGCGGCTTTGGGAGACTATGTGTACGGCGTGGATGTGAAGGGCCTGGAAGCGGTGTGCTTCCAGCTGCTGAAGGAGCGGAATCTCACCCTGTCCACTGCGGAGAGCTGCACCGGCGGCCGGGTGGCGGAGCGGATCACTGCCCTGCCCGGCGTCTCCAGCGTGTACCGGGGCGGCGTGGTCAGCTACTGGACCTCTGTCAAGGCGGCGGTGCTGGGCGTGCCCCAGGAAACGCTGGACCAGTACGGCGCCGTGTCGGAGGAGACGGCCCGGGCCATGGCGGAGGGCGCCCGGCAGATCACCGGGGCAGACATCGCCGTGTCCGTCACCGGCGTGGCGGGCCCGGACCGGGATGAGCGGGACAACCCGGTGGGGCTGGTGTACATTGGCCTGGCCACGCCGGAGGGCACCTTCTGCCGCCGGACGGACTCCGGCCGCCGCCGGCGGGACCGCATCCAGGAGCTGGCCGCCAACCACGCTCTGGACGTGGTCCGGCGGTATCTCACCGGCCTGCCCATCGGATAAGCGCGCACCCAAGGGGGCCTGTGGGGCATATACTGGCCTAGCCCTTCAGAGAGGAGGCTTCTGTATATGCACTATTCTCAGGGGGATTTCTGTTATCCCCCGTGTTGTATCATTCCCACTGTTACGGTGGGCAGCACTGTCACGACACCCCCCGGCACCCGGGCCCGGGTAACCGCCTCGCCCACGCCCTGCGGTGTGGAGCTGGACTTTGCCATTCCAAGGGGTAATCCGGGCCCGGCTGGACCCCGGGGGCCAATCGGCTGCCAGGGGCCGGAAGGACCCCAGGGGCCGCAAGGGCCTCAGGGGCCGGAAGGAC
>NZ_KI271698.1:0-2703 GCF_000469445.2 Oscillibacter sp. KLE 1745
CCATTGGCCCGCGAACCCCTCCGGCGATTCAAATGCTCGGCGGAAATGAATTCTGCCTCCGCCAAGGTTCCGCCTGCGGCAAAACGCTTGTACTGCGCAAACGCACCGTCCTGCTGTGCGGAGCTCCAATGTCCGCATCTCATCTGTCAACACAAGCTGCAGAAACCTCCTGAAGGGCTAATGCTTCAGGAGGTTTTTACAGCCGGAAAATACCAGGGATTGTTCGTAACGGGTTACCAGCAAGGGATATATCAAATTTCGCTTCGATTGCCCTGTAAGATTTGGAGTCGCTGTGAAGTCTCCGCCAGCAATTTCAATGCCGATGCTTCCAGCACCGCCTGACTGGCCGCCTGCATGATCGGGCAGATCTGTCCCCCCAAGAACTCTCTGTTGGCTTCGCACGGAAGCGATTCATTCGCCCGTGCCGGGGCAGCCGCTGTGGTGCTCCGCCCGCTCCCGTCCCAGGCTGCTTACAGGGTCATCTCCTCCCCCGGCTGAAGGACTTTGGCGGCAAATCCCGCCTCTTTGCAGGCGGCGGCGAATGCCTCCGGATCCTGGGTGATGGCCTGGAAGGTGTTGTAGTGCATGGGGACCGTCAGTCGGGGCCGGATCAGCTTCACTGCCCGGAGGGCATCCGCCGGGCCCATGGTGTAGAAATCTCCGATGGGCAGCAGCGCCACGTCGATGTCCTCGTCTGCCAGCAGGGTCATATCGGTCATCAGGGCCGTGTCTCCGGCGTGATAGATCTTCCTGCCCCCCATCTCAAAAAGGAAGCCGCAGGCAGGACAGCCCGCTGCACCGCCGCCGTGGAGGGCCTGGAAAAACTTGGCGCAGCCAAAGGACAGGCGGACCGTGCCGCCCAGATTTCCGGCGACGCATGCCACCCCCGCAGGGACAAACACCGCATCCGCCAGATCCGCTGTGCAGCAGACCGGCGCACCGGTACGTCTGGCGATGGCGGCTGCATCCCCTACGTGGTCCCCATGGCCGTGGGTGACAAAAATCACGTCCGGGTCCACCTTCTCTGCCCATTCAGGACGGCCAGCCCCGGTGAGGAAGGGGTCCGTCAGGACTTTGTGGACGCCGTCATCCAGCAGAAAGCAGGCATGGCCCAGAAATTGCAGCTTCATATATGCAGCACTCCTTTTTCCAAGATGGGACGGACAGCTGTCAGAGCCTCCGTCGGTTGGTTCTCTTGATGGGATGATATCATATCCGGTGGGCAAAGTAAATTCCAGCCTCCACGAAAAAAGCGGCGCCGGGCTTTTTCGGGCCCGACGCCGTCCGCGTATTCCATCTTTCTTACAGCCGGGCCAGGATGGCATCGCCCATGGCAGCGCAGCCCACCTTCTCACATCCGGGCCGCCAGATGTCGGCGGTGCGGATGCCGTCGTTCAGCACCTGATTCACCGCAGCTTCGATGCAGTCTGCCTCCGCCGCCATATCGAAGCTGTACCGCAGCATCATGGCCGCGGACAGGATGCAGGCGATGGGGTTGATGATATCCTGTCCGGCGATGTCCGGGGCAGAGCCGTGGATGGGCTCGTACAGCCCCCGGGTGCCGTCCCCCAGGCTGGAGGAGGGCACCATGCCGATGCTGCCGGTGATCTCGCTGGCCTCGTCGGACAGGATGTCGCCGAACATGTTCTCCGTGACAATCACGTCGAACTGGGCGGGATCCTTGCAGATCTGCATGGCGCAGTTGTCCACGAACATCTCCCGGTATTCCACGTCCGGGTACTCCGCCGCCAGGCGGTGCATCACCTCCCGCCACAGGCGGCTGGTGTCCAGCACATTGGCCTTGTCCACGCAGGTGAGCTTTTTCCGGCGCTTGCGGGCGGTCTCAAAGCCGATGCGGCCGATCCGCTCGATCTCGTGCTCGGAATAGGGCATGGTGTCCACGGCAACCTTCTCGCCGTTTTCCTCGTAGGTCCTGTGCTCCCCGAAGTAGACGCCGCCGATCAGCTCGCGCACCACAATAAAGTCAATGCCTTTTTCCACGATGGCGGGCTTCAGGGGCGAGGCGTCCGCCAACTGGGGCCAGATTTTGGCAGGGCGGTTGTTGGAGTAAAGCCCCATGCCGGCCCGGAGCCGCAGGAGGCCCTTTTCCGCCCGCTTGTCACCGGGCAGGCCCTCCCACTTGGGGCCGCCGATGGCTCCCAGCAGCACGCTGTCGCTTTGCAGGCACTTGTCCAGTTCCGACTGGGGCAGGGGGTCCCCGTAGGCGTCGATGGCCTCGCCGCCCATCAGGACTTTTGTATAGGTAAAGGTGTGGCCGAATTTCTCAGCCACCGCGTCCAGCACCCGCAGGGCCTGGGTGACGATCTCCGGGCTGGCGCAGTCGCCGTAGATCACCGCGATATTCTTCTCCATACTGCCGCCTCCTTACCGCGCCTGGATGCTGGCCATCAGGCCGCCGGAGCGAATGATCTTCTGGATGAAGGGCGGGAAGGGCTCCGCCTGGAAGGTCTCGCCTGTGGTCTCGTCGGTGATGACGCCGGTGTCAAAGTTCACAGACACCGTGTCCCCCTCCCGGATGGCAGTGCTGGCTGACGGGCACTCCAGGATGGGCAGACCGATGTTGATGGCATTGCGGTAGAAAATCCGGGCAAAGCTGGCGGCGATGACGCAGGCGATGCCGGCGGTCTTGATGGCCAGGGGCGCGTGCTCCCGGCTGGAGCCGCAGCCGAAGTTCTCGCCCCC
>NZ_KI271698.1:2803-12738 GCF_000469445.2 Oscillibacter sp. KLE 1745
GGCCATGGTCATGGCTCTGAGTCTGGCCGCCTGCACCCGGGTGATGAAGGTCTTGTCAATGTCCTCCATGCAGTGGTCCGCCAGCTCCCGGGCATTCTGGGTGTTCAGGTAGCGGGCGGGGATGATGACGTCGGTGTCGATGTTGTCACCGTATTTGAATACAGAACCTCTTGCTTCCATGGTGTTCAAACCTCCCTGGGATCGGTGATGTGGCCCGTCAGGGCGCTGGCCGCCGCCGTGGCGGGGCTGGCCAGATAAATCTCGCTGTTCACGTGGCCCATGCGGCCCACAAAGTTGCGGTTGGTGGTGGAGACGCACCGCTCCCCTTCCGCCAGAATGCCCATGTAGCCGCCGAGACACGGCCCGCAGGTGGGGGTGGAGACAATGCACCCGGCGTCGACAAAGGCGGTGGTGTAGCCCCGCTCGATGCAGGTCCTGTACACCTCCATGGTGGCGGGAATGATGATGCCCCGGACGCCGTCGGCGATGTGGCGGCCCTTCAAAATGTTGTAAGCGGCCTCCATGTCCTCGATCCGGCCGTTGGTGCAGGAGCCGATGACCACCTGATCGATTTTGATGTCCCCGCCCTCGGCGGCCGGGTGGGTGTTCTCCGGCAGGTGGGGCCAGCTGACGGTGGGCACCAGGGTGTCCAGGTCAATGGTGATGGTCCGCTCGTACTCTGCGTCCGGATCTGCCTCGTATTTCTTCCATTCCCGCCGGCTGCGGCCCTTCAGGTACGCCTCGCAGGTCTCGTCCACCGGGAAGATGCCGTTCTTGGCACCGGCCTCGATAGCCATGTTGCAGATGCACAGCCGGTCCTCCATAGTCAGGCTCTGCACGCCGGGGCCGATGAACTCCAGGCTCTTGTAGAGGGCGCCGGAGACGCCGATGAGTCCGATCAGGTGCAAGATCACGTCCTTGCCGGACACAGGCCGCCGCAGACTGCCGGTCAGCTCCACGCGGATGGCGGCGGGCACCTTGAACCACGCCTTGCCGGTGGCCATGCCGGCGGCCATATCCGTGGAGCCCACGCCGGTGGAGAAGGCCCCCACCGCGCCGTAGGTGCAGGTGTGGCTGTCGGCGCCGATGATGCAGTCTCCGGCGGTGACGATGCCCTGCTCCGGCAGGAGGGCGTGCTCCACGCCCATCTTGCCCACGTCGAAGAAGTTGACGATGCCGTGTCTGCAGGCGAACTCCCGGCACTGCTTGGACTGCTGGGCGCTCTTGATGTCCTTGTTGGGGACGAAGTGATCCAGAACGATGTTCACCCGGGTCTTGTCGAAAACATCGCAAAAGCCCGCCTTTTCAAACTCGTTGATGGCCACCGGAGTGGTGATGTCGTTGCCCAGGACAATATCAAGGTTCGCCTCGATCAGCTGTCCCGCCTTGACGTGCTCCTGGCCGCAGTGGGCAGCCAGGATTTTCTGTGTCATAGTCATTCCCATGGGTATTGTGCCTCCGTTCTCTGTGATGAAGTCCAGGGGTCTCCCCCGCTGTTTACCGGTTATTGATGGCACTGACCAGCGCCCGGACGCCTGCCACGATGATGTCCGTGTGGGTGCCGCAGCCCCAGGTCTCTCTGCCATCTGGCCACTTCAGCCCTACGTAGCTGCAGGCCCGGCTGTCGGTGTCAGGGTCCAGTGCGTGCTCGCTGTAATGGATCAGTGTGAAGTCCATGCCCGCTGCCTGCTCGATGGCATTGGCCACCGCGTCCAGGCGGCCGTTTCCGGCGGCGCCGCACTGGATCATCCGGCTGCCGCGGCGCAGAGTCAGGTTGGCAGAGATGGACCCGTCCTGGTTCTGTGTGTAGTGGGCGGCAGTGACATTCAGCGGGGCCGCGTTGTTGACGTAGTTGTCCTCAAACACCTCCAGCACCTCCTGGACGGAGAGTTCCCGGTGGTCGTGGTCGCTGACCTCCTTGACCCGGTAGCCCAGCTGCTCCCGCATGTGGGGCGGCGGGTTATAGCCGTAGTTCTGCTGCAGCAGGAAGCCGATGCCGCCCTTGCCGCTCTGGCTGTTGATGCGGATGACGTCCGCGTCGTAGGTGCGGCTGATGTCGTGGGGGTCGATGGGGATATAGGGGCAGTCCCACCGGTGCTGGTGGTGCTCCTTCCGGTAGGTCATGCCCTTGGCGATGGCGTCCTGGTGGCTGCCGGAGAAGGCGGCGAACACCAGGCTGCCGGCGTAGGGGCTGCGCTCATAGACGTGCATCCGTGTCACCCGCTCGTATACCTCGCAGATAGCGGGCATATCGGAGAAGTCCAGCTTCGGGTCCACTCCGTGGCTGTACATGTTCATGGCCAGGGTGATGGCGTCCACGTTGCCCGTGCGCTCCCCGTTGCCGAAGAGGCAGCACTCCACCCGCTGGGCACCGGCCAGTACCGCCAGCTCCGCGTCCGCCACGCCGCAGCCCCGGTCGTTGTGGGGATGGGTGGAGAGAACCACGGCATCCCGGTACTTCAGATGCTTGGAGCACCATTCGATCTGGTTGGCGTAGATGTGGGGCATGCTCATCTCCACCGTCACCGGCAGGTTGATAATCATGGGACGGTCCGTCGTGGGCTGCATCACGTCCAGCACTGCGTTGCAGACTTCCACGGCGTACTCCGGCTCTGTGCCGGTGAAGCTCTCCGGGCTGTACTCAAAGAGGAAATTGCCCTCGTACTCCCGGCTCAATTCCTTGATGAGCTTGGCACCGTCCACGGCGATTTGCTTGATCTCCTCCCTGGACTTGTGGAACACCTCCCGCCGCTGGGCCTCGCTGGTGGAGTTGTAGAAGTGAATGATGGCCCGGGGGGCGCCCTTCACCGCCTCAAAGGTCCGGCGGATGATGTGGTCCCGGCACTGGGTCAGCACCTGGATCGTCACGTCCTGGGGGATGCGGTCCTCGTCGATCAGCTTGCGGAGGAACTCATACTCCGTCTCCGACGCCGCCGGGAAGCCCACCTCGATCTCCTTGAAGCCGATCTTCAGCAGCATCTCGTAGAACTCCAGCTTCTCCTCCAGGCTCATAGGCACCACCAGACTCTGGTTGCCGTCCCGCAGGTCCACGCTGCACCAGGCGGGGGCAGTCTCGATATGGTCCTTCTGCATCCACTCGTACACGTGCCCCGGCTCCACCGGCGGGGGATAGTAGCCAATCTGATATTTCGTCGCGTCCATCATGTCAAAGTCCTCCTTCCAAGGTCTTGTCTTTGGAAGGAGGACAACAAAAAATCCCATCTCTCCAAAGACCATCAGTCTTTGAGAGACGGGAGCAAAAAATGCTGTACCCGCGGTACCACTCTCATTGCCGGGAGACCCGGCCACTCTGTACGATCGGCTCCTCCTGAGGGGGGCGAATCGCGTCTGCATGATAACGGACAGCGGCCGTCCGCACCTAAAGGCGACGCCTCTCAGCGCGGCTGCTCAAGGGCCAGTGACGCGGTCCCCTCCGTACCGCCTTGCACCGACCGGCGGCTCTCTGAAACGGGGCGTGGGATCGCCTTTTCCCCTTCATCGCATTTTGGAAGATGGGAAGAGTATAACAGCTCCGCCGAAGGACGTCAAGTGAGGAAATCTGTCCTCACAGCGGATTTGGTACGGTTTGACAGACATCTCTTGGCAAAGCGCGCCGTCTCTTGTGAAAACCGCAAGAAAAAATCAGGACGGCTGCCGCCGTCCTGAAGCGGCGGCCTCCCTCCGGAAGACCCCGCTGCGGAAGCGGACCACTCCCCAGGAGCCGGGAGGGCGGGCCGGTTGTATCCTGCATCCTGAAAAATGCCCAGCACCTCACAGCGCCGCACCTGTCCGCCAGATCTGCGTCTCCGTGGCCACTATGCGCACCCGGCGGTCATGGAGGCCCACCGGTACGCGGGGCTGCAGCAGGCGGTCGGGGCATACCAGAATGGCGGGCCCCTGATAGTACTCCAGGTAGCGGTCGTAATACCCGCCGCCGGGGGAGCAGGTCACGCCAAGGTACGAGAGGCGCAGATGCGCACCCGGGTGGAGGGGTCAGGTCAACTATGCGGACCTGCAGACCGGGCGCGGGTCCTATCACGATGGAGCCCCAGTTCCCCGTGATCCCGGGGCTGGACATCGTGGAAATCGCGGAGGCTGTCGGAAACTGCGCTACCGTGCTATATAATGAGGACAACTATGCCAAGCTGCCCGAGGACCTTCAGACGGTTCTGCGGGAGTGCATGGACCAGATCCGGGAAAAGAACAACGAGATCACGCGTGATGAGGATGCCTATTATATCGAGAAGATGAAAGCCGAAGTTCCCGGGCTAACCGTGACGGAGCCCGATTATAGGTCTTTGCTGCTGTGGGCCGTGCGGTCCATGAGGAGCTGGTCGCCAGCGTCTCTGATGAAGCGCTCTGCGATGCAATCCAAGCCCTGGCCTGAGCAAGGAAGGTTCCCTCCCTGCAAGGGTCTCGTTTGGGAGACAAATGGGACCCTTGCAGAAAACACCGGGGCGCCCACTGAGGTAAAACTTATAAAAAAGTATATGCGCCATTTTCCTTGGCCATTGTGCACGCTCCTCTCCGCCGGTCTTATGAGAGATATCATACAGCCGGGAGGGAAATGCGACAATGCCCCGCCGGGCCGGGCGATTTTCAGCTTGTCTCTTTGCCGGTTGTGCGGTAAACTGGACGTATCACGGCGCCGGACGGGGTGCAGCCGTGGATACCGGAGCGCGCCGGGGCGCCTCCGGCATCTGCATCCGGTGGAAGCGCCCGCATCTGCATGAAACGGGAGGAAGCAGACATGGACTATCTGGACTTGGAAGCCCCCGGCCTGACGGCGGGGAATGTGGAAAAAATCGCCGCGCTGTTTCCCGCCGCCGTCACGGAGACGCGAGGCGCGGACGGGAAGGTGAAAAAGGCCGTCAACTTCGAGGTCCTCAAGCAGCTGCTGGCCCCCGACGTGGCGGAGGGGGAGGATCGCTACGAATTCACCTGGGTCGGCAAACGGGCCGCCATGGCCGAGGCCGCCCGCCCCACCTCCAGAACCCTCCGCCCCGTGAAGGCGGACAGCCGGGATTGGGACACCACCCGGAACCTCTACATCGAGGGAGACAATCTGGAAGTGCTGAAAATCCTCCAGGAGAGTTATCTGGGCGCGGTGAAGGTGATCTACCTGGACCCGCCCTACAACACCGGCAGCGATTTCATCTATCCGGATTCCTTTGTGATGGACCGCGGCGTATATCACGGTGCCAGCGGATACCGGGACGCGGAGGGGAAGATCAACTTTCAGCGGAAAAACACGTTTTCGGACGGCAGGTATCACTCCGACTGGTGCTCCATGCTCTTTTCCAGACTGCTGCTGGCCCGCAGCCTGCTCTCCCCGGACGGCGTCATCCTGATCTCCATCGACGACCATGAGTCAGCGAACCTGAAGAAGATCTGCGACGAGGTGTTCGGCGAAAGCAACTACCTGAACCAATTTGCGTGGGTCTCCAATATCACGGGCCGCCAGATATCCGGCAGAGGCGCGGCCAAAACCTGGGAGTCCGTCCTGGCCTACGCCAGGGACATCGACGCGTGCGGCAGCCTGTCTATTGACATCCGCTTCGCCAGGGAGAAGATGCCCGATGCGTACAAGGGCTTTCGCAGGGACGTTCGGACGGACCGGCTGGGCCCCTTTGCGGTCGGCGATCCCCTCTACAATCATAATCGCAAGTTCAACGAAGAGACCCGGCCGAACCTCGTGTTCTCCATCTTCTATCAGCCCCAGACCCAGGAGATCTCCACAGGCGCCATCGGGGAGAGGCGGCCCGGGTGGTTCGAGCTGCCGCCCCATGCAAATGGGGACGGCGTGCACAAGTACCATGCCTGGCGGTGGTCCCGGCAGAAGATTGCGGACGAGCCATATAATCTGATCGTGCTCCCCACAGCGTCCGGTGGGTATGAGATCCACACCAAGATCAGGGACTTCGGCAGGACGCTGCTCAAGGACGTCATTCCCGACATCCCCAACGGAGACGCGGAGCTGCGGAAGCTGTTCGGCGGCCGGAAATTGTTTGACTACCCAAAGTCCGTGGACCTGTTGAGGACCCTGATCGGCTCTGTTCCGGGGAAGGATTTCGTATGCCTGGACCTCTTCTCCGGCTCCGCCACCACCGCCCACGCGGTGATGCGCCTCAACGCGGAGGACGGCGGCCGCCGCAGCTTCATTATGGTGCAGCTGCCCGAGCCCTGCGGTGAGAAGAGCGAGGCCGCCCAGGCGGGCTTCCAGACCATCTGTGAGATCGGCAAAGCCCGCATCCGCCGTGCCGGGGATCAGATCCGGACCGAATTCCCCGGTGCCTGTCCGGACATCGGCTTCCGGGTCTTCCGGGTGGACGAGGGCTGCCGGAAGGAGGTCCTCTATCCCCCGGAGGAGATATCCCAGCCGCTGATCGGGCAGACGGTGTCCAATATCCGGGAGGACCGCACCGACCTGGATCTGCTCTATGCCTGCCTGCTGGACCAGGGCCTGGGCATCCACCTGCCCCACACCAGCCGGGTGGTCGGCGGCTGCACCGTCCACCGGGTGGACGGCGGCGTCCTGGCGGCCTGTTTTGACGCTGGCGTTCCGGACACGGTCATCCGGGACATAGCTGCTTCCCGCCCCCAGCGGGCTGTCTTCCGGGACAGCGCCTTCGCCTCGGACGCCGCCAAGATCAACGTGACGGAGATCTTCAAAAGCCTGTCCCCCGGCACCCGCGTCCAGGTACTCTGAGTGCAGACCGTCCGCCTGGTTCCATTCCGCAGAAACTTTCCCCGTCTTGCCCGGATGTGTCCCCAGCGCACCGGACATAAGGAGGTGACCTCATGAAGCTCCAATTCAAGCACCAGCCCTTTCAGGCGGAGGCGGCCGCAGCGGTCTGCGATGTGTTCCGCGGTCAGTCACTGTGCGCCCAGGCACACCGGCAGGGCCTGGGCGCCGCGGCCGACAGGCCGCTGTCCCTGGCAGGGACCGGCACCGGCCTGTGCAACCAACCCCTGGCTCCGGAGCTGACCGACGCCCGGATCCTGAAAAATCTGCACGCGGTCCAGTGGCGCGCCGGATTGCCTCTGTCCAAGGCCCTGGCCGGGCCGGGGATCAACCTGTCCGTGGAGATGGAGACCGGCACCGGCAAGACCTATACCTATGTGAAAACCATCTACGAGCTAAACGCCCGCTACGGCTGGAGCCGGTTCATCATCGTGGTTCCGTCGGTGGCCGTCCGGGAGGGCGTCTACCGTTCCCTGCAGACGACCCAGGAGCACTTCGCCGGGGAGTACGGCAGGCGGCTGCGGTTTTTCATCTACAACTCCGACCGCCTCGCCCAGGTGGACCGCTTCGCCTCCGACAGCGCCATTCAGGTCATGATTATCAACATGCAGGCGTTCAACTCGGGCAGGAACCAGCGGATCATCGACCAGCGGCCGGACAGCTTCCGGGGCCGCCGCCCCATCGACGTCATCGCGGCCACCCGGCCTATTCTCATCATTGACGAGCCCCAGAGCGTGGAGGGCCGCCAGACTCGGGAGAGCCTGCGCAAGTTCAACGCCCTGTTCACCCTGCGCTACTCCGCCACCCACCGGGAGGCGTACAACATGGTGTACCGTCTGGACGCCCTGGACGCCTATAACCGGCATCTGGTGAAACGGATCGCCGCCCTGGGGGTGACCTTCACATCCTCCCCCGCCGCTGGCGGCTTTGTCTATCTGGAGGGCGTGGACCTGAGCCGGGACAGGGCCCCCGCCGCCCGGATCGGTTTTGAGGTCAAAGGGGCGTCCGGCATTCGGACGGTGGTGAAACAGCTGCGCCGGAAGGCGGATCTGTTCGCGGCGTCCAACGGCCTGGCCGAATACGCCGACCGCTATGTGGTGGCAGAGATCGACGGTCGGGACAGCTCGGTGACCTTTCTCAACGGCCTGAAGCTATATGCCGGTCAGTTCAGCGGCGGCGAGGAGCGGACAGCTCTCCAGCGCCGGGTGCAGATTCGGGAGACCATCCGCACCCACCTCCGCCGGGAACGGGAGCTGTATTCCAGGGGAGTGAAAGTGCTGTCCCTCTTCTTCATCGACGAGGTGTCCAAATACCGCCTGTACGACGGGGACAGCGGCAGCGGCCGCAGCGGCGAGTACGCCAAAATGTTTGAGGAGGAGTACGTCGCCGTGGCGGAGGCGTTCCGGCGAGAGATCGACGACCTGGCGTACCGGGCCTATCTGGACGGCATCGATGCCCGCGAGACCCACCAGGGCTACTTCTCCGTAGACCGGCGGAAGGGCCGCCAGGCCCGCTTTGTGGAGGGAAAGATCGACCGCAAGAGCCGAACCTCCTCCGACGCGGACGCCTATGACCTGATCATGCGGGACAAGGAGCGGCTGCTCAGCCTGGATGAACCTGTGCGGTTCCTCTTCTCTCACTCCGCCCTCCGGGAGGGGTGGGACAACCCCAATGTGTTCCAGATCTGTATGCTGAAGCCCCAGACGGAGTCGGAGATCCGCAGCCGCCAGGAGATCGGCCGCGGTCTGCGCCTGTGTGTCAATCAGGAGGGCGAACGCATGGACGAAAGTGTCCTGGGCGGGGCGGTGCAGGAGCTGAACAAGCTGACGCTCATCACCGATATGGAGTTCGGCAGATTCGCGGAGGCCCTGCAGCAGGGGCTGGCGGTGTCCCTTGCCGGCCGCCCCCGGATGGTGGAGCCGGGCCTGTTTGCCGGCAGGCTCCTCACTGGCACCACCGGGGCACGGGTCCGGGTGACGCGGGAGCTGGCAGATGAGATCTGTGCCGCCCTCCGGAAACAGGGCTATGTGAAGGACCGCGTCCTCACCGGCAGCTTCTTTGCGGACCGGGACCGGGGTGCCGTCCGGCTGGGCGGAAGCCTTCAGGACCTCAGCGCCGCCGTGGCGCAAGTCCTCTCCGGCGTCTATACCCCCCGGGCCATCCCCGCGGAGAACGCCCACGGCGGCAACGTCACCGCCCGGGCGGACCCGGAGAAGCTGCAGACCGAGGCGTTCCGCTCCCTTTGGGCGCGGGTCGGCCCCAAGTCCTTCTACACCGTCTCCTTTGACACCCGGGAGCTGATCGGGAACGTCATCCAGGCTCTGGACGCGCATCTACAGGTGACCCCCGTCTCTGTCCGGACGGTGTATGGCGAGCAGGCGACGCAGCTGCAGTCCCGGGAACAGCTGCTTCAGGGCCGGGCCTTCCGCCGCAGGGAAAGCCGTGTGCAGGCCGCCGGTCCCCCGGCGCCGGGCGGTGTACGGTATGACCTAGTGGGCAGGCTGGTGGAGGAAACCGGCCTGACCCGTACCACTGCGGCAGCCATTCTCCAGGGCATAGCCCCTGAGACATTTGCCATGTTCCGCCTGAATCCGGAGGATTTCCTCCTCCAGGCCTCCAGGCTCATCAACCGGGAGAAGGCGGCCGCCGTCGTCCGGCACATCACATACCACCGGCTGGACGCGTCGTATGACGCCGCCCTCTTCACCAATGCCGTCCGCCGGGGCAGGCTGGGGTGCACCGCCGTGCCCGCCGCCCATTCGATCTCAGACTATGTGATCTGTGACACCGACAGGGAACGGGCCTTTGCCGAGGCGCTGGAGGCCAGCGAGGCGGTCAGATTATATGTCCGACTTCCCAAGTCCTTCTTCATTCCCACCCCGGTGGGGCGGTACACACCCGACTGGGCCATCGCCCTGCGGGACCGCGCAGGGGATCCCGTCTATTTCGTGGCAGAGACCAGCGGCAGGGCCCCACAGCCCCAGGGCGTGGAGGCGGCGAAACTCCAGTGCGCCCGCGCACACTTCGCCGCGGTCAGCGGCGGAGAGGTGATGTGCGGCGCCGTCCGTGACTTGGATGAGCTCCTGCGCATCGTGGGCTGAAGCCCCGGGGCCGCACAGTATGCACGGCGGCGTATGGAAGGCCCCCCGCTATGGACAGAGAAGCGCGGCCTGAAATCAAGTGATTTCAG
>NZ_KI271698.1:12838-71508 GCF_000469445.2 Oscillibacter sp. KLE 1745
AAATCAAGTGATTTCAGGCCGCGCCGGCTTGTGTGCAGCTGTGAGGTCTGCAAGAATTCGAATACACTGCCGGTTCCCCGGCTTTCAGCAAGCGGGCCGCCGCAGCGGCACGCTCCGGAACTCCGGCCCGGCGGAGTCTGTTTGAGCCGCCGCATCCCCGGTGCGCCGCCAAAGCCGGCCCCCATCTCAGGGCAGAACTGCCTGTGCCAGGCGGTTGTCAATGCCCTGTCCCCTCCCCCGCCCGGGGTGCGCCGCCCCGCCTCCGCAGACGGCGGAACCGCCGGTGAGAAGCAGTCTTCCCGCCGTTCTCACGCCGTCCCGTGGGGGATGATGACCTTCTCCACCCGGATCTTCCCATCCTCCGCCTCCGCCGTCATCATGGTGATCTCCTGATGGAACCGCCGAGGGCCGCAGGAGCCCGGGTTGAGCCAGAGGACGCCGCCTTTCTCCTCCTGCACGTACTTGTGGGAGTGGCCGAACACCACCGCGTCCACACCGGCCAGGTCCGCCGGGACCTCCTTTCTGTTGTGGACCATGAAAAAGGTCACGCCGCCCAGGGTAACGGTGAGATCGTGCGGGATGGCCTCCGCCCAGTCCTTGTCGTTGTTGCCCCGGACGATGTACAGCGGCGCATACTGCCGCAGCTCATCCACGATGCTCTGCCTGTTGATATCTCCGCCATGGAGGATGGCGTCGGCGGTCTTTAGATGCTCCGTGACCTCCGGCCGCAGCAGGCCGTGGGTGTCGGAGAGAATGGCAAGTTTCATAGGTTTCCCCTCCCCCTCAGATGATAATGCCCTCGCAGTGGTCGATCTCGTGCTGGATAATCTGGGCCGTCCAGCCGGTGAAGGTCTTGATCCGCTCCTGGAATTTTTCGTTCTGCCAGCGGACCTTGATGGACTCCCACCGCCGGGCTCTGCGGGTGCCGGAGAGGGACAGGCACCCCTCCTCCGCCTCATAGGGGCCGGCCCTTTTCACGATCTCCGGATTGAACATGACCATATAGCCGCCCTGGTTGTCGAAGGCGATGATGCGCTTGTTCACGCCGATCATGTTGGCCGCCATACCTACGCAGCCGTCCCTGTGGAATTCCAGCGTCTCCAGCAGGTCCGCCGCCACCGGCAGATCCTCCGGAGCGGCGGGCTCGGCCTTTTGGGCCAGGAAGGCCTGGTCTTTGCAGATGTCCCGAATCATGATGGGTCCTCCTTGTGTCGTTGAATCGCCGCCGCTATGGTCTCCGCCGCAATGCGGGCCCCCTGCCCGCTGGGGTGGACGCCATCGGCGGCGTAGAGGTCCTGCGTGCCGGGCAGCTGGTAAAACCGCCGCCCCACGTCGGCAAGCAGGGCGCGGTTTTCCTCCGCCGCCCTGCGGTACGCCGCGGACAGGTTCCGGGCCATCCCGCCATAGTCCCATCCCTTGGCCGACAGCCGGGCCCCACCCTTCTGATAGGCCCAGGTGGCATAGAGCACCGGGATGGCCCCGTTCTCCCGGATCTGCCGGCAGAGCCGCTCCACGCTGGCGAAAAAGCTCCCGGGAGCGGTGATGGGGCCGTGGCTCATTTCCTGCAGCACCACATAGTCCCACTGCTCCTTTGCAAGCGCCGCCTGCGTTCGGGCGCCCAGCCGGGTGTTCGGGTTCAGATGCTCGGACAGCCGGGCCCCGCCCCGGGTATGGCAGACCACTTCCGCCCCGGTCAGTTCCGCCAGAATGTCCGGCATATCTTGGGCAGAGGTGAGGCTGTTGCCCAGCATCAGAATCCGCATGGTGCTCCTCCTTGTCTCGTTTCCGTGCGCGTCTGCGCGAAAGGCTCCCGCCGTCAATGCTCGGGGCAGCGCTCCATAAGCCCCCTGCCGGATTTGCTGATATCCCCATATCCCGCCGGAGCCGCAGCGGCCCGCTCTGGGCGGCACCGGTTCTCCCATTGATGGTTCCCTCCAGCAGGCGCACGGTGCCGGGGAATGATGCGTTTCATGGGGCGAAATCCCGGCGGCAAGGGCCCTGTGCCCCTGCTCCGCGAAGTGGCACACCGTCATAGGCCGGGGAGACGTTCCACCGCCCGGCAAGGGTCCGGCAGCACCCGGCGAAGGTCCGGGAAGCGGCAATGAGCATTTGGCCCGGCACCCATTCCCCCAGGGACCCGGACGGCAACGCGAACAGAGGGATCTTCCCCCGTGCCAGCTCCAGGCCGGTCAGGAATCGCTCCATCCGCTCCGCCGTGGCCTTGGGCCTGCGGCCCTGCAAAAGGTCATTGGTACCCAGCATCACGATCAGCAGGTCGGTGTCCGCCGGAATGTCAGGTGCCGCGTCGGGGAGCTCCCGGCCGTTGGCGCCCCAGTTGCCCAACACCCATCCGGTTTCGGCCGCCAGGATGTCCACCCATCAGCTGCCCGGGGCACAGCGCCCGCCCAGCCGGGACCGGGGATCGTAGCCCCAGGTGCTGGAATCGGCGAAACAGATGATCTTCCTCACAGCTGTCCCTCCAAGGCACAAGCCCCGGACGTGCGCTCACCTTCCCCGCATCCCGTTTAGGCCGGTGCGTGCGGTGCTATTCTGCCTGCGGCATTTGTGATTTCATCACGGTGCAATTCATAGATATGCGGTATGATGAACCCACTCAATTTAGGGAGGCATGCTATGAATTCCGTGAAAAAGCGGCGCAGAGCCGTGGTGGACCCGTCAGCCTGTGTGGCCTGCGGCTGCTGTGTGAAGGTCTGTCCCCTGCAGGCCATTGAGATCGTGCGGGGCGTTATGGCCCAGGTCCGGCAGGACAAATGCGTGGGCTGCGGCAAGTGCGCCAGGGAGTGTCCGGCCAGCGTCATCAAAATCCGGGAGGTAGAGGCATGAAGAAGCACTGGTACGACTATCTGTGGATCGCTTCGCTCCTGTACCTCCTGCTGGGATTTTTCAACATTCTGTTTGCCTGGCTGGGCCTGCTGTGCTTCTTCATCCCCCTCATCATCTCCGTGGTCAGCGGGACCAAGAGCTACTGCAACCGCTACTGCGGCCGGGGCCAGCTGTTTGGGCTGCTGGGCGGGCGCTTCGGGCTGTCCCGCAGGAAAGACATCCCCAAATGGATGAAAAGCAAGGCGTTCCGATACGGATTTCTCGCCTTTTTCTTCGCCATGTTCTTTCTGATGCTGTGGAACACCTATTTGGTGTTCGCCGGTGTGCGGGATCTGGGGCAGGCGGTCACCCTGCTGTGGACCTTCAAGCTGCCCTGGAACTGGGCCTACCACGGCACCCTTTTCCATCCCGGCGTGGCGCAGTTCGCCTTCGGCTTCTACGGCGTCATGCTCACATCCACAGTCTTGGGGCTAATCACCATGGTGCTGTTCAAGCCCCGCAGCTGGTGTGTCTACTGCCCCATGGGCACCATAACACAGCTGATCTGCAAAGCAAAGAGCAGCCGCACATGACCGTGCCGTATCACGCCGCTCAATCCTGCAGCTGCCGCAGCCTGTCCTCATCAAGGAGCCGGACCATGCCCCGGGAGAGCCGCACCATGCCCTCGCTCTGAAAATAGCGCAGCATCCTGGTAATCACCTCCCGGTGGGTGCCCAGGTGATTGGCAATGGCCTCATGGGTGATCTTCAGCACGCTGCTCCCCTCGATGGAAGCCTCCTCCAGCAGAAAGGCCGCCACCCGCTTGTCCAGGCTCTTCCACATGACCTGCTCCATCAGCCACATGACCTCGGAGAACCGGCTGGCCATCAGCTCGTTGGTGTAGTTGGCCACAGGCGCCGACGTCTCCATGATGTCCTGGTAGACCTCCGCGGGAATGACCCAGAGGTCCGTGTCCTTCTCCGCCTGGATGGTGACCTCAAACTGGATGGAGCGCATGATGCAGGACGCAGAGAACAGGCACAGATCCCGGTCGAACAGGCGGTAAATGGTGATCTCCCGCCCCTCGTCAGAGAGGATATAGGCCCGGAGCTGCCCCGCCTTCACCAGGAGGAGTCCGGTGCAGTCCATGTCCCCGTTGTGCAGGATCGTCCCCTTCTTCACGGTTCGGAAATTCAGATTGCTGCGGATCCGGTCCTGCTGGTCTGTTTGGAGCTTGTTCCAGATGGGAAAATAGTCCTGAAAGGTCATTCCGTGTCCCTCCTCATCGTGTTCTCAGTATAGTTGACAGGAGCTTTGCTGTCAACCGGCCCGCTTTTCGGAAAATCCCGTGTTTTGGGTGATGTCGTCACAGAAAAATCGCGGACTTTCGGTTATACTAGGACCAAACCAAGGAAAGGAGCTGACCAGCATGGCGGCTATCAATCTAAACAAGGAACAATTCCAGCAGATGGCAGAGGGCGGCAAGCCCATCCTGGTGGATTTCTGGGCTCCCTGGTGCGGCTACTGCCGCCGGATCGGGCCCGCGTATGAGAAGATCGCGGACGAATACGGCGACCGTCTCACCGTGGCGAAGGTAA
Organism: Oscillibacter sp. KLE 1745; assembly: GCF_000469445.2. Taxonomy (NCBI): domain Bacteria; kingdom Bacillati; phylum Bacillota; class Clostridia; order Eubacteriales; family Oscillospiraceae; genus Oscillibacter; species Oscillibacter sp. KLE 1745. The sequence goes on from NZ_KI271698.1 coordinate 17,260, forward strand.
ACATCGACGAGGAGGCCGCGCTGGCCGAGGCGGCGCAGATCGAGGTCATTCCTACGCTGGTCCTGTATCGGGACGGGAAAGCCGTGGATTCTATCGTCAACCCCGGGTCCAAAGCGGCCATCGACCAGTTCATCCAGGAGGCTATGGCGAAGTAAGGAGGCGGAATCCATGGGCGAAACTCGTGTCTACGACATGATCGTGGTGGGCGGCGGGCCGGGCGGCTATACGGCGGCGCTCTATGCAGCCAGGGCCGGGCTGGATACACTGGTGCTGGAGAAACTCTCGGCAGGCGGGCAGATGGCCCTGACGGAGGAGATCGACAACTATCCCGGCTATGAGGACGGGATCGACGGCTTCACCCTGGCGGAGAAGATGCAGCGGCAGGCAGAGCGGTTCGGTGCGCAGACAGCGTACGCACAGGTGGAGCGCATGGAGCTGACCGCTGCCCCCAAGGCGCTGAAGACCAGCGAGGGGACCTTTTATGCCAGGACGGTAATCCTTGCCACCGGAGCCAATCCCAGGGAGCTGGGCCTTGCAGGCGAGGAGGCCCTGGTGGGCCGGGGTGTGGCCTACTGTGCCGCCTGCGACGGGATGCGTTACAAGGGCAAAACGGTCGCCGTGGTGGGCGGCGGGAATTCCGCCGCCGGCGACGCCCTGCTTTTGAGCCGTATCGCCGAAAGGGTGGTCCTGGTGCACCGCAGGGACCAGCTGCGGGCCACGAAGATCTACCACGAGCCACTGATACAGGCAGAGAACGTGGAATTCCGCTGGAACAGCACTGTTACGGAGCTGCTGCACGAAGAGAAGCTGACCGGCATCCGGCTGCGGGATGTGCAGACCGGGGCGGAATCCGTCCTTCCCTGCGACGGGCTCTTCATCAGCGTCGGCAGAAAGCCGGCCACGGAGCTGGTGAAAGGCCAGCTGGAGCTGGATGCCGGCGGCTATGTGACGGCGGACGAAACCACAAGGACCAATCTCCCCGGCGTCTATGCCGTGGGCGATGTACGGACGAAGCCGCTGCGCCAGGTAGTGACGGCCGTGGCCGATGGGGCCATGGCGGTCCACATGGCGGAAGAATATCTGGCAGGCGGCGCCTGATCGAAGAAATGCGGCAGAGAACGGCTGAAGTCCTCCCGCATATATGCCCATCCCGTTCAAAATGCAGGCATCCGGGATGCAGGCGGCCTGAAAAGAACACAGCTGCCCGGAGTATCTGATGGAACAGATTCCTCCGGGCAGTTTTTGTATCCTTGTTTTGCAGAGCGGCAGGCCACGGAAAAGGAACCCGTCATGCGGCAAACCGCGCGGTCCGGCGGAGCCCTTTGGGCAGGATCCTCAGTTCTGTTCCAGCAGCCGTCTGACTTCTGAAATACTGTCCACCGGCCGGGCACAGGCGCCGTTCCGGCATAGATAGTACCGGACGCCTGTCTCCGGAATCGGATAGGCCTCCGTGAAGGGGGCAAGCTCCTCCAGCGGCTTTGCCGTCTCCGGCGTTTTCACCAGCACCGTCAGTTCGGGCCTGGAGGCCTCCCGCAGAAAAGCCGCCAACTCCTCCGGCATGGTCCGGGCCGCGCAGACCAGCTCCGCCGAGGGCCACAGCTCCTCCAGAAACACCAGCATGGCAAAACCGTGTCCGGCGGGATAGGTCCGGGTGGCCCCAGCCAGATAGCCCAGCTGCAGATCGGCGGCGGTCCGCCAGCGGGCCTCCCCGGTGAGGCGGGCCAGGCGGGAGAGAACCAGCGCCGCTGCCGCATTGCCCGACGGCATGGCCCCGTCATAGGTCTCCTTTGTCCGGGTGATGAGCTGTTCCCCATCCGCCGCGTAGGGGTAAAAACCGCCGTTTTTCCCGTCAAAAAACTGCTCCAGCAGCCGTGCCGTCAGGTCCCCGGCCTCCGCCAGATAGGCGGTCCGGAAGGTCACGCCGTAGAGTTCCAGCAAGCCCCAGGCGCAGAAGGCGTAATCATCCAGCTTTCCGGGGTGGGCCGCCTGCCCCGCCCGCCATCTGGCCAGCAGACGACCGTTTTCCTCTGTGAGGCTCCGCTTCAAAAATGCCGCGGCTCCCACGGCGGCGTCCCGATAGCGGGGCTCATCCAGGGCCAGTCCCGCCCGGGCCAGGGCCGCAATCATCAGTCCATTCCATGCGGCAAGCACCTTGTCGTCCCTGTGGAGGCAGGTCCGTTCCAAGCGGTAGGCATACACCCTCTCCCGCAGGGGCCTGATGCGCACCGGCTCCCGCTGGACCTGTTCCCGGCCGATTAGGTTGAGGATATTTTTCCCCGCAAAGTTCCCCGTCTCGGTGACGCCGTACCAGCCGCAGAACGCCTCTGCGTCCTCCGGTCCCAGCAGGTCTCTCAGCTCGCCTGCGGTGAATACATAGTATTTCCCCTCCTCGCCCTCGCTGTCCGCGTCCTGTCCGCAGTAGAATCCGCCCTGAAAATCACGCAGCTCCCGCAGGACGTAATCCAGCGTGCGGCGGACGATCTCCCCATAGAGCGGGCGCCGGGTCTGCTGATAGGCCTCCGTATAGGCCAGTGCCAGCAGGGCGTTGTCATAGAGCATCTTTTCAAAGTGGGGCACCAGCCACATTTCATCGGTAGAGTACCGGGCAAAGCCGCCGCCCACATGGTCGAACAGGCCGCCTCGGTACATGCTCTCCAGCGTCTGCTCCGCCATGGCCCCGGCCTGGGCCTCCCCTGTGCGCCGGGCGTACCGGAGCAGGAAGATCAGATTATGAGGCGTGGGGAATTTTGGCGCGTGCCCGAAGCCGCCCCAGCGGGTGTCAAAACTCCGGGCGTAAAGGCCCGCCGCCATGCCTGCCAGTGCCCGGTCTGGAAAGCCGGTGCCTGCGCCCTCCGCTTCCCTGAGCCGGTCGGTCAGCGCCTCTCCGGCGGTCAGCAGACTGCCCCTATCTTCCCGCCACAGGCGCGCCGCCTGCTGCAGCAGGGACAGCAGCGCCTGTCTGGGGAGGTACGTCCCCGCCCAGAAGGGCTTCTGCTCCGGCGTGAGCAGCACCGTCAGCGGCCATCCGCCGGAGCCTGTCATAGCCACGCAGGCGGCCATATAGACCGCGTCCACATCCGGGCGCTCCTCCCGGTCGACTTTGATCGGGATAAAATCCCGGTTGATCGCCTCCGCCACCGTCTCGTCCTCAAAGGACTCATGGGCCATGACGTGGCACCAGTGGCAGGTGGAGTAGCCGATGCTGAGGAACACCGGCTTGTCCTCCTCCCGTGCGGTCTGGAATGCCTCGCTCCCCCAGGGCCGCCAGTCCACGGGATTTTCCCGGTGCTGGAGCAGATACGGGGATTGTTCAAATTGCAGCCGGTTGGGCATGGGTCGTCCTCCTTTGACCGGGCGGCGCACTGCCGCCCGCATGGTTCCGCAGGTTTTCCGTCCAGTGCCGCGCTTGCCCCCTGCTTATACAAGGCGTTTTCCCCATCCGGCACGGGCCGGGGGCCGCAGTTTGTTCCGCGGACTTCCGCCTCAGCGGGCCAGATCCGGCGGGAGCGGCCGGGCAAAGCGCGCCCCTGGTGTCGGACCGGGCAGGTAGATTCCGGCAAGTAGCGCCCTGGCCCGCCAAGGTATCCAGGTCGTCATGCCTTCCCCCGCCAAAAAGTCTTGCAGTGGGCCTTTTCGGTGCGGTTGAAGGCGATCATCCGGCGCAGCAGCGTGTAATCCACGTCCCTCTCCCACGGGATGCGGAACAGCATTTTGCCCCGGCATAGCCGCCCCGGGCGATTTCCCGGGAAAATCCCTCCAAGCCCGCCCCGGAGAAACGGCCAGATGCCCGGCGGAGACGCTGATCCCGATGATGAACGTCCCATGATCTGTGAACACGGGCTGGTTCCATGCAACCCTGGGCTCCAGGCCGGAAAACGTCCGTTCCGCCCACTCCACAGCACCTCCGCCATACGGACGCGGCGCTGCGGCGCTTTCGCCTGCGCCAGATAATCTGCTAAGGTCTCCAATCCACCCGCCCCTTCACATCCAAAGAGCAGAAATAGTCTGTGCATTTCAGGAGGGATTATCACCCCTCGCCTCAAGCAGCGGCGCCCCGGGCGGCCGCTCTTCCGTCAGGACCTGCAGCCTGTTCCGGAAACGAGGGCCCCCTTCAGGTTCATTTCCTGCCCTCCTTGCCCAGGCTGATCTTGTATCCATCATAAGTGAAAAAGGGCCGCACCCGGGCGGAGGTGGACCAGGTAACTGCCTGTCTCACCGGGTACACGCTGGCGGACCTCGCCCGGCTGGAGCGGTCCAGCGTCACCTGCGCTCACTTTTTTCAACGTGCCCCCGCCATGAATCCTGACCGTGCCCTCATCACCGACAAGGTCTGCGGTGTCCGGGTATGGGACCTGCTGATACGGGATATCCGGTATCTGGGCAAGCTGGTGGACGAGCTGCCCAAGGGACCCCTATGGAGCAGATTCTCCGGAAAAACAAGTATGTCCCGGAGCTTCTGGCCTTTCAGAAACTCGGGGCTGTTTTCGCCTCGAGAGCCCTTTGCTTTGCCGCCGAGAAGGGGCAGCGTTTTCCGATGCACTGGCTGTTTCGGGCACTGTAAGAGCAGACGGGCACGCTGTGCTGCATCTCCACCCCCAGGTGCTCCCGGACAAAGTCCACGGCGGCCTGGACGGCCAGCCAGGAATCCCGTTTGCAGCACCGGGGGCCACCCACCTTGCCGATGCTATCCAGGGCCCGGGCGGTCATCTGGTTGCTCAATCCCCAGGGCTCCCGGGCCAGGGGCGTGGATGCCGTGGCGATGGCCAGGAACTGCCCCGCGCTGATCCCCGCCCCGCAGGCGCCCCAGAAGCCGCAGGCCCCGCCGGGGACAGCTTTGCCCCGGCTGTACATCTCCCGGAGAGCGCTCTCCAGGTCCAACTTGCCCCCGGCATTTTTATAGGCGGTGAGCAGCGCCGCTCCCACCATCACATGGTGCTCTGGCCCGTGCATATGGCAGAAGGACAGGTCCATCATCCGGCGGAGGATAGCGGCGGGGTCGGCGGAAGTCTCCGCCAGGCACAGGCCGAAGATGGTGTCCATGCCCTGGGTATGGCAGTCATTGCAAACATAATGGCCGTTGACGCACCGGGTCTTGCTGGATTCCTTTTTATGGCAGATGGCGCACTCCATGTCCTCGTCCCGGACCAGATATTCCAGCGGTGCCTTGCAGATCAGGCATTCTTCTGGATGCAAATCGATCACTCCTCCCTTATCCGCAGCGCAGGAAGTCACGCGGCTGCGCAGTCCCGACGCCCCCCACAATATGCTGTGGGGAAATGTTCTTTCTCATAAATCGGCTCCCCCCGATGCGTTCATCCACACATCAGCTGTGTACTCTCTCCTGTTATTTTCTATCATACAATAGCCAAGATAACCCGCTGAATGTAAAATCCGCTTAAGGGGAGCAAACATTTTCTCCGGCTGTACATGCAGTCATTCTATCCGTTCAGCGTTTTCCGGAAGCATAGTCGCCCATATGGATGTCCACCACTCCCCTGGGCGGCTGGATCAGGGCATCCTCGTACTGGCACTTCCACTGAATCTCCCGGCTCATCCGGCCATTCTCTATGCCGTCAATCGTTTCCCCATCCCCAATGGGGTTATCATGCTCCAGTATGTACGACGCCGCATTATAGGCGTGGTTCACTACCCAGTTGGGATCCATGCTATGGAAGTGGTACTGGAGGTCCGGCAGGAACAGGGTGTTCATGCCCACTGTGTCGATGAGCATATCCTCGGTGCCCTCAATGTTGAAGAAGCGGACATTGACACCAAATCGGATGAAGCGGTCCGAGCCCTCGATCTGGTGGGAACGCACATCTTCCGCCAGCAAGAGCTTGCCGCAGTTCTGGAAATAGAACGCCTCACAGGTGGGGTACAGCTCTGCCAGGGCCTCCACGAAGTCGGCGTCCAGGTTGGCCCTCTCCAGGGCCGGAAGCGCCGCCGCCAGCATATCAGTGGCCACGACCTGATACCGGCACTCCCGAAAGATTCGCTCTCGGTCCTCCCGGCAGTCCCACATCTGGCTCATAAGGAACGCATCGAAGCCCTTGCCCTTGAATTTCTCACATCCCATCACCATCAGCTGCACCGGGCATTTGCCGTCCTGAAATTCCGCGATATGATCCAGGGCAGCAAAGCCTGCCATCTTTTTATCACGGCAGAAACACTCTACCGCGCCGATGTGCTTTTTCATCCCAGCGGTCATCTCATCCTTGTCCGGCATGTCTACCGGCTCTTTGAACAGCATTTGAATGAGATAGGGGCCGCCGGGCTGGGGCCCTTTTTTGTCATCCAGGTTTTGCTGGAACACTTGATTGCTCATTTTTGTCCTCCTTATAGCAGCAGACCATGTAACAACGGGCGATCGCTACTTTGTATGCGGGGTTACTCCAAAAATCAAAAAAAGAGCCACACTAAATAGAACCAATCCGATGAAGTTGCGCTCTATCAGCAGTTTTATGGCCAAGAGAAGCAGCAGACCACAAACCAGAATAATAATACCATTCATTTCTTTTTATCCATTTTGTCAGGGAACAGCTTGAACCGAAACGCCAGTTCCTGATTAACGATTTCCTTGGGCAGCTTTCGGGGATTGGCGATTAGATACCAAGCCCGATAAGTCCGCTTTTCCATGTCCTGCTCCTGAAGGTAGATCTGATAGCCCGCTTCGTCCTCCTCCGTCCAAGTGTCATACTGCTTCTTGGCCTGGACATGGTTTCCCACGACCACGTCCAATTCCTCCACGGAGCGGCTGGCGGCCCAAGCATGGTCCACATCGCCAGCATGGGAGAAATAGAAGATTTGCATCCCCATCCACCGGCGCACCTTGCTTTCCGGCGTTCCACGCAATTCCGCCTGACGGCGGTACTCCGCCAGCTGCTCTGGTGTTCCGTATCTTTCCACCGCCTGCTCCTCCACATGAATACGCCAACTGTAATCCTCCGGCTGGGTAAAGGGGGCGCAGACCGGCTGTAACGCCTCTGCCGGGTCCTCCTCAAAGCGGTCGATAAAGTCAAGGTAGCGGGCTTTGATTAAGGGCAGAAAAGTGTCCAGCAACCCGGTATCCAACCGCAGGTCCTCTGTCAGCATCCGGAAGAACGAACCGCCTGTTATCGGTTCTATTTTGAAAGAGTAGAGAAAGTCATCCCCCTGCTTAATGAAGCAGCTGAATCCCACCTCCACATTTCCATGGCCGATTTCGTAGTCTATGTAGTTGTAGCGGCTCCGTTCAAACCAGATCAGGTATGTCAGGCCGTTTTTCGTTCTCTTTTTGAAGGCGCCCTTTTTCAGACGCTTCCAGCCCTTTTCCTCCAGCCCCAGCCCGTTCCACAGGTAGTCCAGAAGCTCCTGAAATATATCTGCCGGGCGTTTTTGTTCCATAAAATTCTCCCAACCGCTTATGCTTGTTCCTCACTTTTTCCAATCACATCCGCTAATTGAGTACTGACAGTATCTATGTAGAGATACACCCCATCCCGATCACAGTGGTACAGGTTTGAGTAGCTTGTACTCTCATTAGGGCGGATAGGGTTAGGCTCCACCACCTCGGTAGCTTCCAGCAGACCGACACCCAGTTCCGCCGCGGCAGTGAGAGCCTTTTTCAGCACGGCAAGCTGTCCGTTACTCCAAAGTCCCTCCAAATCCTCCAGCACCTTTGGGTCCTGCTCCAGATCCCGGAGAAGCTGTGTAACCTGCTTTGGAGACAGGTACACGCCGGAACAGTAGTTTTCAATGATCTGATTTTCTGCCGGATTTGGAAAAGCTGTTGGTGTCACCTGTGCCCATGGGGTGAAATACCGGGCATATTCCGGCTTTTCTTCCACCAGGAAAGAAAAGGCACTGCCTCTGGTGTAATAGTAATCCCGGAAAAAGCCCTGGATCACCGCAATATAAAAGCCGTGGCTCTTATCAAACAATTCATCCGGCTCTGCCCCCGCACCGACCCGCAGAGTATCCAGATATTTTTCCGCATAGAAGTCCTCCATTCCGTGCTGTGCGGCAAGGGCCAGCACCTTTTCCTCCTGCCCCTGCTGTACCCAGGAAAGCGGGGTAAAATACCATTCCCGCATTTCTTCCGGCGAAATCGGGTGAAAACTGACATCGTATCCCATAAAGCTCCTCCTTAATAATCCAGTAAAATGGGCACCTGCTGTTCCTCGGCAAACCGCATGGCCCGCCAGAACATGGAGAAGGCGAACTTGGCAAGGGACTGGGTATCATACTGGGTATGCTCCGGGATGTCCGCCTTGCTGTACTGTCCATCCGGGCCTACGGTTCCGTCTGCCGGGTATCCCTCCGTGTCTGCCCAATCAAGGATGGTATCCTCATCGGCCTGCCACGCCAGCTGGTTCAGCTTCTCCAGCTCCTTCCGCAGTCCGCCCACCGTGCCGATGGCGGCGGTGTCGTCGGTAGGCAGAGGTGCTTGGAAGAAGAAGGCGTCCGGCAGAGGCAGCCACCAGGTAGCCCCACGGAACAGGGACCATACCCGCTCCTGGTCCGCCGCAAGGCGGGCGACCAGGGGATGCTCCCCGAAGTTCCAGTCCTTCTCCACAGTGGGAGGCACCGGTTCCTCGTATGTATGGCAGGCGGCCGCCAGCAGCATGGCGCCGAAGGCATCCCAATCCGGCTTGTCGGTGTAGTAGGGGCTCTCGTTATTCTCCGGCCAGGGAGCGTAGGGGGGCTGGCCCGGCTGAGAAATGGCGTTCAGAATCTGATCCCGCCAGTTCTCCACCGCCGCCTGGACCTCGGCCGGGGACAGTTCCTCCTCGTTGTCAGCGGGTTCCCCGTCCGGGGTGATGCGGTTGAAGGCGTATCCGTTTTCCTCCGCCCACTGCTGAACAACGGTTTTCCAGTTGTGAGAATAGTACCGGGTCAATGTTCCGGCGTAGATATCAAGTCCCATTATGATGCCTCCTTTTTTGTCTGTACGGTCATTCTTTTGCCGGAGCGAACAGTCGGTCAATCTTCTCCAGATTGTATTCCAAGATCCAGTCATTGAATTGATGATAGAGCGGCAGTAGCAGCTCCCGTGAGCCGCCCAGTATATCCAACCCACGGTCATCGTACAGATGGTAGAGGAATGGCCCCGGCCCGGTCAGATAGACGCTGGACACAAAGCCGTTCCAGCCGCCGATGTCTCCCAGAATGATCTCCTGGAGAAGCCGCTCCGGTTGAAAGCTGATTTTGCTGAGATCCCAGTAAAACTGTACTTGTGCATATGTATCCCCGTCCTCGTCCATCATGGTCGCTGTGACCTGCTCATGCGGGGCAGGAAGTGCGGCCCTCTGCTGGATGGCCTTCAGCAGGGACTCGACAGGTTTTTCTTCGGGATACCCGTCAATCCGCAGAATACCCGGCGGCGCTGGAAGGTTCCGGTAGATCATAATCGCCCGCTCCAGTGCGCCTTGAACATAGGCGGGGTTTGGAGTTGGTTTCTCGGTGTTCTCGTCCAAATAGGTGCATTCCACATAGACTGGTTCATCTCCGCCGATTTCAAACCGGATGGCGACCGGGGCATGATGGAACAGCGGATGTTCCAGCCACGCCATACCAAGATTATGTAAGATGGTGTCAAAATCCTCCGCCAGCATTGCACACCTCCACTATTTCCACTCAAAGGGCTCCTTTAAGTGGTATTTCTCCATAATTTTCTTTTCCAAAGCTTCATAGGCATCCATATCCTCTGGCTGCGCTGGAATACCCTTTTCCCACCAATAACCGTTCCCATAGCAGAAAAACATGGCCCAGTAATAAGGCCGGTCATGGCTGAATATCGCCACTCCCACGGCATCGGCCACTGGCTCTGCCAGCGGTGAGCGTTCCACTGTCTGAGAGGCTTCCTCATAGGAGATCCCCACCAGCTCCACCAGCAGGTGCTTCACCAGTTCGCAGAAGCTATACTGGTTGAAGATGACCTGACCATTCTCATCTTTGAACACAAGTCCATCTCTCACCATAGTATTTCTCTCCGTTTCTTAACCTGCATCCTTGGCATGGGCATAGTCCCGTCAAGTCATCTCATACAGCAGGGCAGCGTCGCTCTGCACCAGCTCCAGATGGGAGCGCAGCGTTTCAAGTCCGCTTTGCACCGCCTCGGTGGGCAGCTCCCAGTCTGCGGCAATTTCGGCGGCCAGCTCCGGGAGGCTCTGCTCCCGCAGAGTTGCCAGCAGTTCAGACGCCAGCTCTCCCTCCAGCAGAGCGCAGTCCAGAGTGTTCTCCGTCTGGGGAGCGGGAAATCGGACATCCAGATCCAGCTCGCTCTCACACCAGTCCCAGATGGCCATGTAGACCGCGCCGGAGCAGTCACCGTTGGACAGCTCCTGCCGCTGACCGTCTTTGAGCAGATAAAAGGATGCGATCTGTGACATGGCAGTTCCTCCTGAATGTTATTCTTTCTCCATCAGCCCTTCGGCCTGCATCCGGATCACATAGAAAGCCCGTACCCAGTCCAGTTCCTGCTCCATGGATTCCTCCAAAGCCAGCAGGCGGCGCTTTCCCAGCCTGCGGTCCAGAAGGGCGAGGATGCGGACAAGGGGATTCTTGCTGACAAGGCTTTTCTCAATGCTCTGGTTGTCAAATTCATGAAATGCCTCATAGAAAAAACCGTTGTCAAAACAGCCATCGTTCAGTGTCCCTTCATGGGCCAGCCGAAAAGGGGCCGTTCGATCGTCCTGGCCGATGCCCTCCCGCCGCAGGGCCTGATATCTGTTCCAGTAGTTCTGTTCATAGGCATAGTAGTTACTTCGCAGCACCTCCACGCCGTCCAGTCGAATGGCTGCCCGGCCTGTTTGGTCATGGCTTTCCCAGTAGCTGGCGGCAAAATACTGGATGTGCCCACGGAGCGTCGGGCACAGGTAGTCATTCTCCAGCTTGTTTCGGATTCCGCTCCAAGTTGACACAGGTACCGCCTCCTTTCTGATGCCACTGCGGGTAAGGTGGATTCCCAATAAATTGAAATTTGAAAATTACATATAATCCTCGATATATGATCGTTCTATAAATTCTTTTACTGCAAATAGATCTGCAAACTCCTCATACTGGGGAAATCCGTCCGCATTATGTGCTGAGTAAGTTAAATGGAACAGATAGTAGATGTCTCTTCCTGTTCCGTTTCTGAGAACATATAACACATCATCATTGGATTCACACTTCGCAACCGCCAAGATTTTTTTGCCGTATAAGAAGTGGTCTTGTCCTATTTCTTTGTTTAGTTCTGCAACAAATGCCCCGTCCGCCTGTGCGAAGGGGATCATATACCAGTTAAAATCGTTACCATATTTATCATAGAGATCACGGAACATTTCTTCTAATGTCATTTTCATTCTTCCTTCGCTGATTTACAGTTCAGCCATCAACCGCCGCGCTATTTTCTTTTTATAGGCGATATTTTCATTGCTCATTGAGATACCTCGCCAATTTCTTCTCCAGCAGTTCTGTCATATCATTGCAGAGTCGCTTGACCTTGTCCTGCTCATGGGCGTAGTACCAGATGGTTTCCTCTCCGGGGCGGAGCAGGAGCTGGTCGCCATCCGCTTCTTTCCAGAACTCGCCCAGCACACAATACCGCTCTCCATGGATGGTTAGATCAAACATCCCGGAAAGTGAAAGGATCACGCCTGTGGATACCTGGATGCCAGCGGTCAGCAGGAAGAACTCTCGCACCTGGGCCGGGAGCGTGAAGTCCAGCACGCTTTCTTGACTTGCGATCTGCTCCTCCGTGGCGGCAGGCTGGATCTCGTCAGATGGCTCCAGCGCCTTTGCCAGCGCCTTGGAGAACTTGGGGTAACGGCAAAACAGCTCAGGATTGTTGGCCTTGAATTCCTTTTGCTTTTTCCGCTGTACTCGCTCCTGCTCCTTGCAGAAAGCGTCCAGCTCCGCCAGATACCGCTCCTGGTAGAGATTGCTGACCTCAAATGCTGTGCCGCTCTTTTCCAGAATGGCGATGGCTCCCTTTTGGCTGGTCAGCACCGGGACCCATCGGAAGTCATGCCGGCAAGGTTTCAGTTTCAAAAATTCGCCTCGGCTCAGCAGGTTTTCCAGCTCCGGCTCATGCTCGTCCCACCAGCTCCGCCAGCTTTCGGGAGTTTCCCGTCCCTCGGCCAGGTCCAGGAGTTTTATTGCCAATACTTCACTATTCATAGGTCAATTCTCCGTTTCAAAGGGTGCAGGAATCCCGTCAATCCCACCAGAAGTACCAGACAGTGGACTGCCGCAGGACATCCGCCAGATTGCCCACGGTGGGATCATCCTGCTCCTGATCCACGATGTCCGGGCAGAAGCCATATTGCTCCACAGCCAACTCCACAGCTCTTTCCTTGGGGACAGGAACCGGAAGTTCAAACTCCATCTCATCGTGGCTCATGGCGGCAGGGATGGCGCCGTACTGCTCAAACCAGTATTTTGCCACTGCCATCAGTTCCGGCGTGTTGGGGCACTCATTCCAGTTGCCGAAGGGCAGGTAGGCGAAGATCTCCCAGGGTTTTTTCACCGGGATCCTGGCCAAAACGAGGGGGTGGGTCATGTGGCTGTCCGAATCCCAGTAGCAGGAGAAACGGTCATTGTCATAGCCGCCAGCCATCTCGCCCAGAATCTCCTCCTCCCAGTCCATATCGTCATCTTCGGCCTCTGCTTTGCGCTGGCCGATCAGTTCCTCCAGAACCGCCTTGCTGTCCTTGATGGGGGCGGAGAGCATCTTCTTCCGGTACTCCGTTACCGCTTTGAGGTCAAATTCGTAGCAGTCCGCGTCATGCTCCGGGTCAGCGTTCATCACCAGACACTCCAGCAGTGTTTCGTCATCCGCCTTGATGAGCACCGGTACAAATCCCTCTTTGACACTTTCCCGTTTGGCATAGCTGTACGCCGACATGATGGGGTCATCATCTGCCATGGATGGGAAATAGGTGCACTCGCAGTCCAGATACTCCATCAAAGCATCCGCCACCTCGGAGGGCTCCAGCGTGTCTTCGTCAAAGTCCTGTCCCTGCCAGTTTTCAAAGCGTTCCCCGATCACCTTTGCCATAGCCTGATAATAATCCTCGTCAAAGGGAATGAACAGGTAGGCTTCGTCCCGGAACTCCTCGGAGTGATACCGCTCCGGGCCGAAGAAACGGAGTGCGTTATCGTCAACATCGGCAGGATAGTAGGGGCTGTCGCCCTCTCCGTAGTAATAGCCTGCAAAGGCACGGCCTTGCTGATTGAACAGCACAGAGAACAGACAGCCGTCCAGCTCATCCCGGATAAACTCCCGCAGATCCACACTGGCAGGATCAACTTTGACCTGTTTGGCCACTTCGCTGTATTCTTTTAAGAAGTCCTCGCCCATCAGGTCGTGTTCTATGCACCAGCGCAGGTAGATGGCCATGTGGTTATAGGCATTGATGGGGTCAATAGGCAGTTCCTTTTCCTCAATGCTCTCAAGGTGATAGGAAGCGTCATCCATCTCACCGTCAAAATCATCATTGGAAAGGGTGCCACGAGTGACAGCATCCTGACGGGTGGGATTTACGACAAAACTGATCCCCCTCATCCTGTTCAGCAGAGCGTCAGCGTCATGTTCCAGTTTATAGTCCAATTCATCCGCATAAAGAGGAATGACCTGATAGAAGTTGACCTCCTCGCCGCCCGGCAGAGTGCAGACCTCACTGCCGTCCTCCGTACCCTGGGGATCGATCAGGGTCGCAGTGCACAGTTTCGTGTTTTCCGCAAAGGGTTCCCGGTTCTCCACTGTATGACCATGACCCAACCAGCTGTCACAGTTGATGGGCAGACGGGCCAGGGACTTCAGCAGGCGGATGGGCCAGTACCACCGCTCATCTTTCATGGACTCCTGATCCAGCTTCCAATCCGCAGGCAGTGCAATGGCCAGCTCCGCCCGCTCCAGCTTGTATTCCGCCAGTTCCTCCGGAACATTCATCCGGTGGGCGCCCATGCCCATAGTGACCAGCGTGTAGTAGTCCCGCTCCCGGGAGGGCGGTATCACGCAGATGTCCACATGGATGTCCGGGGAGACCAGCTCATGGAACACATTCTCGAACGGGCCGAAATACTGCTGGATGTGCCCCTCGACGGCTTCCATCTCCTCCTCGGTGTAGACCTCCGGTTCACTGGATTTCTCGTCTTGAAAGCATTCCTCGTCCGGGCAGTTATCCCCGCCGCCATTCGGGTCTTCACCGCCTCCGTCCGGTCCATCCCCGCCGGATTCCCAGGAGATTTTCAGCGTCATCTGCTCCTCCGGCAGAGAGACACCGGGACTACGGATGATGGCATGCTTATCGTCCGCAGAAAAGCCGATAGTCTCCCCATCCTTCAGCGTAACATCACACGCCAGCACATAGGAGGCAAGGCTTGCCAAAAAGTCCCGCAGCTTCTCCGGCTCGGCGTCAGCGTTCAGCACCTCCATCTCCTCCTTGCCGAACACATCCATGCCGTAGGTATAGCCGTTCAAGCCGCCCCCGCTCCGGTACAGGCCGAACCAGATCCAGTTGAAGATGGGCAGTTCGTCCTCTTTCATCATATCAGCAAAGCCCTCGTAGAAGCGGGGCTCAAACACCACGCCGCTGGTGTAGATACCGGTGGCGTATTGTTGGCGGCAGCAGGCAGCCGCCAGCTTGGCGAAGAGCTTGCCCTTCTCCAGAACCTTTTTCTCCTTGCCCAGCACCGCCACCATGATATGGGCGCGGTGCTCCCGTGCGACTTGGACGGCATCCTCCCACATGTAGTTGTTCTCTGCGTTTATTTCCGCTTCGCCGTCGGGGATGGGATAGGTTGCCAGACTGACAGCAGCGAGCATATCACCCACCTCGAACACCAGCGCATCGTCATCCTTCTCCTCACTGGCGTCGTACTCCTCCACAGAGATGTCCCATTTTTCCTTCATGTCCCGGATGAACTGGTCCTTGTCCCATTCTCCCTTGGACAGGAGAACAAAGCCGGTGAAGACGCCTGTGCGGTCGGTTTCCTCCCCGTCAGCATCATCCTCCTCGAAATCGCCCTCATTTTCATCCGGATCGTAGAGGGCTTCATGCTCCAGTCCACGGACAAATTCCTCAAAGCTGTCTGCCAGATGGGTGATCTTGTAGTCGTTTTCCTGATCCACATGGACTACCGCAGGCTCTCCCTGGGGGCCGCAAGCCCGGTAGTCCAGAAAGATCATATCATGTCCGGCGCTGGGACAGTCACAGATGGCCACGCCGATGGCAGGATACGCCCACTCGTCGATCATGAACTGGCTGCCCAGCTTTCCGCAGAGGGAGCAGCTTTTTTCCCGTCCGATGCCGAACATACCGGTGATGGCCACATGGTCCTCTGCCCAGCAGGTGGGCTCATCGCAGGGATAGCAGGTGTTCACCGGAATGCCGCCGTTGTGCTGCTTCATCAGCCAGATGTAGGAGGCGGGAAGTTTGTAGCCCAGTTCCTCCTCCACGCTGGCGATCAGCTCATCGGAAGGCGGATCACTGACGTACTCTTTCAGCGCATACATACTGTCGTCCCAGAAATTGGTGAGGTCGAAGCCCTCAAAGGGGGTATCACCCGGCACGAATTTGTCCTTCTTATTCCGGCTGCTCCGGCGTTTCCGGATCTCCGCCTTGCACTCCCGGATCACCACCGGAGCGTCCTCGTCCTCCGGGTCCAGCTCCGCCCACCGCCGGGCATAGGGGATGGCCTCTTCCTCCTGACCGTGGAGATACTGATATCCGTAGGCCATCCGCATATTCCACTCCGCCTTGTCCCGGCCTTCCTCCCGGACGGACTCCAGCACCTCGATGGCTCGAAGCAGAGCCTTGTCCCCCTTGTAGCTGGGGGTTCCCTCATTGTGGTCGCCCAGAATTGCGTAGTTCTCCAGCGCCCGGGCCAGGGCGTAGGCGGTGCGGTAGTTCCGCCAGTCCTCCGGGATGGCATTCAATGCCTGAATACAGCGGGTGTACTCGTCCTCGTCGTTCCACTGCTGGATCTGTGCGAAGAATGCCTCTGCATTCTGCGGGGTATAAGGGATATAGTCCATGCCCGTCGGCGTCTCGTCCAACTCGGCGGCCTGCGCCTCACCGTCCGGCTCCTCATCGGGCGGATTTTTCAGACTCACAGTGCCCGCTTCACGGCGGAAGGTATGGAAGCTGGCCCAGGGGATGTCGCTGTCCTTGAAGAATTCCTTTGCCATCTGGAGTGCCGCCCGGATGTCCCAGGCGATGAAGTCCACATAGCCGCAGTAGAGTCCGGTGGCTCCGCCGGTGAGGGTGACCACCTCCGGGCCGTCCCCGGTGGTGAACACTTCTTCCAGTTTGTTCCGGAAGTCAAAAATCTTCTCCGTTCCTTCCTCCTCCCGCAGGGTATCCAGGGGATAGCAGAAGAAGCCCGCCGCTGCGCCGTCGGCATGGAGCTCGTCCATAAAGTCATTGTCGGCATTCAGATAGCCGTTGATGAGCGGCACACAGTTGGTGGAGCCAGCCATCACATCCAGCCGCCAGTCGGCGTCCGGGTCCTTGTTGGGTTCCATTTTGTAGC
This sequence comes from Oscillibacter sp. KLE 1745, assembly GCF_000469445.2. Classification (NCBI taxonomy): domain Bacteria; kingdom Bacillati; phylum Bacillota; class Clostridia; order Eubacteriales; family Oscillospiraceae; genus Oscillibacter; species Oscillibacter sp. KLE 1745. The sequence goes on from NZ_KI271698.1 coordinate 33,760, forward strand.
CAAGGTAGCTCTCCAGATAGGCTTCCGGATCGGTGGAAAGTTCCAAGCCCCGCTCCTTCAACGCGTCAGGAAGCTGGGACATAAGAATGGACGGCTCTGCCTTGGGCTCCTCCAGCACATCGAAGCTGTCTATGTATCTCATGTGGGGGATCTCGCCCAGCACCTGGTCGGTGAGGGTGGTGAGCATCCACCAGACCCGGCCTTCCTCCTCCCGGAGCATGGGCAGCAGCTTTTCGCAGTAGGCGGAGATGGCGAAGCTGTTTTCGCCCTGTTCCTCCAGCCAGATCTGCACATCTTCCCCGGAGATATCCCAGCCGTCGTCGGTCCGCAGGCCGATGTTTTGGCTGGGCTGGCGGCCCACCAGGATGTTCCAGTGCTCCAGCACCTCCTTGGGGGCGTGCTTCCGGAAGTAGACCAGCTCAAACAGCTTGACCTCGTCGCCCTCCGGGGTGAGGATCAGCTCATGCTTTTCGCCATTGAAGCCCATCTCGAAGGAAATCTCGTCAAAGACCAGGTTCAAAGTATCTTCCATTTGGGCCACGATCTCCGCGCCGCGGGTGTGATCCTTGTCGTCGTCCATCATCTGGCGCAGCTGGGCTTCCATTTCGGCAAAGGTTTCCCACCAGTCCACTGTCCGCTCCCGGAAGCACTGTGAAAACTGAGGCAGAGAAATGCTCTTCTTGCACCAGTCGATCAGCTCTATGGTGTCCTCGTCACCAGGGCGAGCCTCCAATGCCTTTTCAAAGTATCGCAGAGCCCGGCCCTCCTGATCCAGATAAAAGTAAGAGTAACCCATGCGGAAGTTCCAGCAGTGGTCTCCCTCGAAGTATTCCCCATGGGGGCTCAAGAGAGCGATGGCCTTTTTGAGCAGCGCACGGTTGGAAGGTGCCCCCAGATTGTTGTAGGCCCGGGCCAGCTCGCTGTCCATCTCCGGGGTGCGCTCCTGGGCTGGAATGGTCTCCAGCGCGTCAATGATCTTCTGGTACTCGCTCTTTTCATTCCACTTCTGGCACTGCCTTAAAATGTCCATATCTGGGTCCTCCTCGTCCTCATCCGTTTTCCAGTCTTTGATCTGCTGGAACACGCCATTCTCATCCCGCTCAAAGGCGCAGGGGGCGGGCGTATGTAGCAGGGGAATAATGTCGGGATCGTCGTTGCAGATGGAGTTGAGGCCGTAGATCCCGGCGTTGTTGGGGTCGTCCATGTACTCGTCGCTCTCATCACCGGCGGTAAAGCGCCAGCCGCTGTCCCAGTCGCCGTCCGGCTCCTCCCGGTAGCAGTAGCCAACCTTGCAGCCCTCCACCGTAATGCGGCTCGTGGCGATGCAGCCATTGGCTTCCTCCCAGTCTGGGAGCAGATTCTGCATGTCCTCTGCCTTTACATAGTAGTCCCGGTTGCGACCGGCGGCCTCATACAGCTCCTTCCGCAGCGCCTCTATATCCCGAGCCATCTCCCGGATCTCCTCGTCATCCATCATTTCGTGGAGATCATAGGACAGAGGATTTTGGGCAAAATCCGCCAGGGCCTTGTTCATTGCGTCATGCTCCTCTGGCGTGGCGGTGATGCGGATACGGCGGTGGGGGGTGTTATACTCGTCCAGGTCGTGGAGGTCCACGCCGCCGCTGACGCTGCACTCCAGCAGGATGGCGGCCAGATCGGTGACCACATCCATGGCGAAGTGGAAGTCCATCTCCACGCCATTGGAGTGGGTGAATTCCAGATACCCCACAGTCTGGCGGAAGTTCCAGTTCTGCTTGTCCAGCCCGATCTTAGCGAAGATCTCGCTGAGGGGCATCTCCTCTTTCTTCTGGTCTTCTAAAAAGGCCACAAGGTTCAGGCTGTCATCGGAACCTCCGATAAAGTTGCCCCAGTATTTTTTGATATACATTTGTCACGCCTCCTGTTATTCCGGCCACTCATCGCCGTCACACCGGCTGATGAAGTCATAGTGCAGGCTCTCAAAGTAATCGTTGGGAATGGATTCCCCGTCCTGACGAAGCTCCAGCCCATCCAGATCCATCATCTCATTGATATATGCCAGGGTATCGTGGATACCCGCGATATGCTCGTCCTGGAGCATCTCGGCCAGTACACCTTTCTGCTCCGGGGTCAGTGTGGCGAGAAGCTCGTTTTTCGCCTTGTTGTCCTCTGTCTTGGGAAAACCATCGCCCTTGACCCACCGGGCCGTTATGCTGTCTTTCCGCTCCACAAGGCCGTCAATAAATGCTTGATATAGTTCCAGTTCCTTACTCATGTTCAATCCTCCATTCCCAAGCAATAAAATTGGCTCTCCCAGATGGCCTCAAATTCCGCTTTCTCTATGGCGCAGGCGCGGAACTCCTCGCCCCAGATATGGGCGTTCAATTCCTCCACGGTTGGGATCGGCGTGATCTCGATAGCGCCTTCATAAAGGTCAAGGATATTGCGGGTGCGTCCATCTGCAAAGATGTCGATGGAGCGGAGGACCAGCCGCTCATTTTCGGTATCCACTTCATAGAGGATGACCGGTGGTTCTCCCTCTGGTGCGCTCTCCCAAAAGAGCTTGATGTACTCGATCATTCCATTGTCCTCATTTGAACCAATGCCACCCCGTCATGGTGCCGGTTACCTCATCTATCTGTATTGCAATATCATCATTGCCGCGACAGCCCAGCAAGGCCGCGAGATGATCGTTTTCCAGAATCAAATCATAAAACTCAACCGCTATACCTTGGAATTCCTTTGGAATCTTCAGCGCAGAAAAGGAATCCGCTGACTGAGCATTTTGGAAAAATTCAATGGCCGTTTTCCTGCATTTTACTATGATTCCTGTTTGAGTGGTCAACTCTTTCATGTTTTCTCTGCCTCGCTCATGTTCAGATACATCCCCATCGTTTTTTCATCGGCACAGGCCGCCCGGATCAGTTTGGCCAGCATCATCAAATCGTCGATGTATTGGGAGTACACGCAGAACACATCCTCGTCGGAGTCGAAGTGAAACAGATCCCTGCCGCTGTTGTTTTTCTCGAACTCCCGGATCACGCCCCGGACCAGCCGCTCCCAGTCTTTGCTGCTGCCAGTCCGTCCCAGCCGGCAGAATTCCTCCACCTGGAACCCGTCGCTGATCTTCAGCAGGAGGGAGATCGCATAAGGGTGGTGGGGAATGAGAAAAAAGGGCGCGATCTGATCCGGTTTGACCCAGATCTTGAAGGGCGGGCGCGGGTCGGGGATCCAGGGCAGGATCTCCCATTCCTCCTCCCGCCGATTTCCGTATTGAAAAAGGTCCTTCACGGCTTCACCTCCTGTTCCAGCTTTTTTCTGCATTTCTCAATGTGGGCCCGCTTGGCGGCCAGAATCTCCCGCACCGTCTCCGCCTCCATCCGCAGCAGTAGGGCAATTTTCTCCGGGGGCATCCCGTCCGCCGCCAGCATACAGAGAATCTCCTTCTGCGCGGAGGCTTTGCCGGCCGCGAAGCCGGTATCATAGTCGTAAGACAGCAGGGCAAGGAATTGCTCCGGCGTCAGAGTGGAAATTAGTCCCTGCTCTCCGTGGCAGATCCTGCTACGAAGTGATTGTACTTCTTCCTGGGATAGTTTAGACATGGACTCCCCCCCTTTCCAGCATATCAGGAACCAATCTGTCCCGCATTTACCGGGCGGAAGATCCTGCGGCCCGCCAGCAGCTCCTCCAGCTTTTTGGCCAACGCCTCCACAATGGTGTGGCAGGGATTCTCACCCCCCACGATCTCCAGCTTTTGCAGCTCGACACAGTGGAGCGTTCCATAGACGCCCAGCGTGAAGTCTGTCAAGTCAGCAATCATTTGGTAGCCCTCCATGTTGCTCACATCGGTCTGGCCCTCTTTGGCGGTCATCAGCCCAATGATCCCCACCGCCACAGTGAAAGCACCGCAGCAGGACTGCTCGGTCTGCATGCCCAGGCCCATGACAGAGAACATCTTCCGGGTCTCCTCGGACAAATTCAGATGGTAATACTCATTGCAGGCCATGAACACGGCCTCGGCGCAGGTCAGTTCCGTGCCGATGTGGTAGTGGTTGACCAGTTCATAGAGTTTCATTGTTGCCATACCATACTCCAATCGCAAAGCATTTCATTCTGTGTCACTCTGCGCAGCTCGTCCCGCACCTCCATCAGCGCAAAGCCAAGTAGGTTCCGTCCCCGCCACTTCATCGGGTCCTGGGCCTCCGGCGAACTGGCCGCGAGGCGGATGCCCCAGATGGCATCGTAGGGGCTGGCCTCCACCAGCACGCTGTCCCCGGTGGAAAGGAGAAACTCCCGCAGTTCGCGGTTCTGGCTGAATTTGTGCCAGTTGCCAAGTAGCACAATGGCGTACTTGAACTTGTCCCATACCTTCTGCTCAAAGCCCCGCACCTTGCGGCCCAGGGCCTTGATCTGCTTTTGGTCGCTGCATTTCAAAATCTGGTCCCGGATTTCTTTGTCGCCGAACAGCTCGGCCTTGGCAGCCATCATGTATTGCTCCATGCAGAGGTAGGGGGCAGCCGTCGTATAGAAGTCCTCCATCCACCACTGGCTGAGGTAGCTTTTTGTCAGCTGGCCGTCCTGGGAAGGCTGATGGCCCCAGAACAGGCACAGTTCCCGCTTTCGCCCGGCGGCAAACTCCTGCTGGAGCCACTGGCGGGTGTACTTTGGCCGGCCTTCCGGCTGCCACGCCTCCACCAGGAAGTCACCGTGTACCAGCACTTCGCCGCTGTCCTCGTCCTCCCACCAGCCCTTCCAGGTTACCGGCTCGGGAAAGAGGGCGCGGTATTCCGTCCGCTCCTCCGGGGAGAGGGTGTCCAGCCAATCGCCAAATCGGTATATGTAATCCTCCCCATAGCCCATGTGCCAGCCAATGGAGTATCGCTCGATCTCCGGGAAGGCCATCCAAGGGGGAGGCATGATTTTCTTATCTTGTAGTGCCATAGGGTTGTCCTTTCCTGTTAGAAACTGTCGAAGTTCTTCTCTCACATCCAGCGGAGCGCCGTCCAGGGATGTGATCTGTGCCAACTCTGTTTCCGTCAGATTTTTCAGGAAAATGCAGTATTCATCTGGGGGCCCCCACAAGCTCCATTTTAGGCATCTCGATCTGCTGTGGGTCGGTGATCCACAGGCAAGGCTCTTCCGTTGCCCAAAACCGGGTCAGAGTAAAAACTTGGCCGTTGAAAATAACTTTCTGTTCCATCCTCATCCCTCCTGTAACTTCTTCAGCAGCTTCACGATCCGCTCCCGATTCTTTGCGGTTTTCATGAAGGTGGGGAGATGATCGGCCTGAGTCTTTTTCGCTCTTCCCAGCGGCTTTTCCCGCAGGTCGGCGCTGAGATAGTCGATCAGATAGGCAAGGTGCTCCCGGTTGAGTGCCCAGACCGGTTTGCCCTGGAAGGAGGTCAAAAACCACAGTTCCAGGCCGAAATAAGGTTCTCGTCCGTCCTGAATCTCAGCAGTGTAGGAAAATGCTTCAGCTGTTTTATGAACTTCTCCCGACATGGTTGTCCCACAATAGGGACAGGCCACATGGAGAACAGAAAAGTGCTGCTTTTCCCCATCTTCAATATCCACCCGATAGTATCTGCCGCAGTTTTTGCACTGGTTATGGACATCGTAGCGGTAGATCGTCCGGTCACGGGTCTCCTGATGGCCGCAGCTCAGGCACCGGAAATAGGCGTTGTCATCATCCGCTGTCACCATACCTGCGCCGTGGCACTTGGGGCATTTCACCTGAATGCCGGAGGTCAGGGCGTTGTATGCACTGTATGTAAAGTAGGGTTCATCAACAATTCGGCTCATGCGCCCACACATTCCTTTCTATCTAAGGCCCGGCGGACAGCGTTTTCTTCATGTCCGCCAAGCCTTTTTCATCTAACCCGTATGCCTGCTCAATCAAAGTCCCATACCGACCCGCATACTGCGAGAACTCTGCTTCACAGTGCAAATCATACAGCAGCAGGCAGCCGTTGTGGAATACAACAGGGTCGGGCTCCGCTTTTCCTTCCTCCTCTGCTACCAGACGAAGCACCTCATCGGCAATGGCAAGCCGCTCTGATCTGCCTTTGAGCTTTGATAATGCCATTCGTACAAAGGCGGCAATCACCTCCTGTTCCTGTAGGGCAATCGCGGTCAGTTCTTTCTGAACCAAGAGGAGGGCTTTTTCATCCCACATCTCGGCGCTGCGTAGAAGATCCGCCACCAGCGTTCTTCTGTTGAGATCCCGATTTTCCCAGGAACCAAGCTCCAGTAGCAGGTCTCTTTGCTTTACCTGATCCGGTTCGCGGCTCCAATCAAACAGCCTTGCCCGAAAAATCTGGTAGGCTGACATCAGTTCCAACCACGCCGGGCTGTGATCCTTGCCGAACTCTATCATGCTTCTCATTCTCCTCAAAAATCCCGCAGCTGCTCAAACTTCTCAATCAGGGCATCTTTTTGGAGTGTGTTGTCCGGCAGTGCGTCCAGAATCCCCCGCAGGGCCATGTAAATTTCATCCCGCTCCTCGGTTTCGATAAAGCCCATCTTGTTGAAGGTCTGGGTGTATGCTGCAACCGCATCCAGCGCCTGGGCCTGGGCCTGGGCGTCCTCGCCCGGCTCAGCGGCCAGTTTCATCAATTGGGAGCGGGTCTTGCGGTATTGATTGGCTGCCTTTCTCGCGGCACTGACAGGAATATGCTCCGCACCGTCCCAGCCCCGGAAGGGATTGCCCAGGTTTTGCGCCAGCCACTCCGGTTTCCGGGGCTTGGTGATCCGCAGGTCCATTCCCGCCTTACCTTTCCAGAGCTGCTTTGCCGCTTTTGCTGCCGTCTCCGGCAGGCTGGTCATCCAGAACCAGCGAAGCTCCGGCATCTGCTCCGGGGTGGGGATGTCGTCCGCCCCGAAGCCGAACAGGTCGAAGGTGGAAAGGTGCGTCAGCTCCCGGAACTCTCGCACAGCAGAGAAGTTTTGCAGATTTCCCGGCGCGCCCCAGAGCCTCAGCTCCTTCAGGTGGGGATGGACAGCAGCCAGTCCGCTCAGATCAAAATCTTTCAGCTGGATGCCATGCAGTTCCAATAGGTTCGGCAGTTCCGTGTGCGGGCGGTATTCCCCGATAAATTGGAGGGTCAAACCGCTGCCATCTTCGGGGGCATGGATGGTACAGGCGTCCGGCCCCTTGTTCTGGAACAGGAGCTGCTCTGTATCCTCACTCAGCCACAGTTCCTGAAGGCCTGTCATGTCCAACATCAGCTTTCTGATGCTGGTGCCCCGCAGATCAAGTGTCCTCTGACCGTGGTCCAGCAAAGTCAGTTCATCAACGAAGGGGGTTCCCCGCAAAAACTCCAGCAGATCCGGGTGCCACCGCTGGCAGATGAGGTCGGAGAGGCAGGGCAGCGCCTTTAGTTCCAGCGCCGAATCGAATGGTTCGTACTGGTCCATCACCCGATGGCTGCTGACCTTCACCGGGATGCCGCCGATCTCTGTTTCCCCGTCGCTCTCCATGGCCTCCTTGAAGGCCCGCCGCCGCTTTTCCGGGATGGCCTGCCATCGGATCTGGAGGTACACATCGTAGCCGTCATTCCAGCCGCCGTAGGAGTGGCAGGGCTGGTCGGTGAAGGGCGGCAGGGTCCCCACCAGCGTATACTGGGGCGGGACCTCCATCGGCACCCGCAGCAGATGGAGGTCCCGGGGCCAGTACATGAAGTCCTTGTAGAGCGGGCGGAGACGGGGCAGTTCCTCCGCTGTCAGAGGGGCGTCACCTGCCCAGTCCAGAGAGAGGATCACTGCCCAGGACTCCCTGCTCACCGTGCCCGGCGGCGCGATATAGGCCACCTGGCAGGCGGTGTAGCATTTCAAGTATCGATTGTAGACTGTATAGACCTCTCCGGCTTGTGCTTTCATACCTGTGCCTCCCCCTGATAGCTTATAGTCCTGTTCTCTGCCAGCCGTCCAGTCGCTCCTGCACCCCGTCGATCCTCCAGCCCTCGCCCACACGCTTCATGAGGAAGCGGCGGACAAAGCCGGTGTTTTTCTCTCTGGTGTAGATGTAGAGCTTGTTTCGGGTGATCTGCTCCGCGTCCAGGAACTGCTCTCCCTTGTAGGTGCCCTGGGCGCTGTACGAGAGGCCCAGGGGTCGGAAGCCCATACGGGGCTTTTCGCTCACATACTTCTCCCAGATCACCAGCAGGCGGGGCACAGCCTCAGCATCTTCAAACCCGGCCTGTTCCATGTACTGCTCCCATTCCGTCATTTCAGCAAAGAAGGCAGACAACACCCTGCGGCATTCCACCGCCGCCTGCCCGTCCAGTTGGACGGGCTTTTTTGCCTTTTCCCGCTGGAGCTGGGAGAAGTGTTCCATCTGCTCCTTGGTGAACTGCACATGGGCCACCGGCTCGATGCGGTTGTTGCCGGCGATGGCCAGCAGACCCTCGTATGTAACGGCGGTATGGTCGATCTGGATGTGGGAGAGCTTGGGAATGGAGGCCGCCTGGAGCAAACCGGCGTCGTCCAACCCGGTGCGGTTGAGGGTGAGAAGGTCCAGCTTGCAGCTTTGCAGGGCGGACAGGCCGCTGCCGTGGATGGCGGCGTTGCCGTCCAACAGCAGATAGCGGAGCTTGGGCATAGCGGCAAAGATGAGGAAGCAAGCATCGGTGAGCGTGCCGTTCTCCACACCGAAGTTGACCATGCTTTTGTGTTCGGCGAAGGGGGCAAGCAGTTCATCCGTCACCGAATAGCCTTTCACATGGAAGCCTACCAGGGTGTAACCAGCCAGTCGTTCCATGAGGGCCATGGTCAGCTCCGGGATCTCAAACTTCTTCTCTCCATCCAGGGTCAGGACACCGTTTTCCCAGTCCGCTGTCCGCGCCCGTTTCGGCCATTCCATAGCTGCTTACCCCCTTACGCCTGTTCCTGGTAGCTGGCTTCAATGTCGATGAAGCGCACGTACACGGCGCAGACTTTGCCCTTTGCGTCATAGCCGAAGTAGACGGGATAGTAGCCGTCACCCCAGCCGGAAGCGAAGATAGGCAGATTGCAGTCCGTGTCCGGCACCGTCCAGTTGAGCCAGTCGCCGTGGCTCAACTGATATTTGGGACAGGCTTTGGCGTTTTCCTCCAGCAAGTCACAGAACAGGTCGTTGTACGGATCAATGTCCGGGTCTTCCTCCAGCCGCTTGGCCCAGTATGTTTTGAAGGCCGCCTGGGTCTGAATGTCCGCAACACAGCCCATCCCGGCGTCTACGCCAAAGCCAAAATACTCGTCCTCATCCAGTTCCTCGTCCAGATCCTCTTTGCCCGTCATCCCCAACTCATAGCGGACAGGCTTTTCCCGGCTGACCTCCACCTTGACGCAGGCGTAGCGGTCGCCGTATTTCTCACTGGGCACCACGCAGATCTTCACGGGATAAGTTCCGGCAGGGATCGTCTGTATAAAGGGCGGTGTATCCTCCAGCTCCACCAGCGGATCGCAGGCAAAGATCGTTCCGCTGGGAAAATGGACGGCGCCGATGTCCAGCACATCCACTTCCCTATTCCCAATCACTTTCTCTGTGAAATGAGCGTCCAGGTCTGTTTTGCAGGCCAGTTTGTCTTTGATGGATTCGTATTTGTTCAGCCATTGTGTTGCAGGCATTTCGATTTCTCCTTTCTTTTCCAGCGGTATCCGGACGATGGGCCGGTAAAAGTCATAGTTGCCGTTCAGCGCATTATCCTCCTGCACTTCCGGCTTGCAGTGGGGCGAGCAGGGCAGGAAACCAAGGAACGGTCCCAGCCCGCCGCAGATATTGCACCCGCCGTCGCCGCCGCAGGTGGTGAGCCTGTCAGCCTGTACCACTTCCCGCATATAGGGATCGTAGGCGATGGACAGGCCGAAGAAGTTGGGTTCCTCCATGTCATAGGGCCGGTTCTCATCCTCATCCATGTCCTCAAACCAGTGCAGACGCATGGAGTAGTCTAACCCATCTCCCCATGGAAACAGGGTCCGACATCCGCCGCCACACAGGTAGGCCCACTCGTCCGCCGTGGGCAGGGAGAAACCCTGTTTTTGCAACCGGTTTTGAAAGTCCGGATAGTCTACCTCGTGATAGAGGCTTGCCTGCCAGCTGTCGCCATCCCGTTCGAAACGGGCACGGCCTACCAGAGTAAGACTGTTCCTGTCAGTCAAAGCGAATTGGCGAAAATCTTCCAACCATTCCGGGCGCAGCCGTGGGTCATCCAGCTTGACCGGCTCCCAGTTGATCTCCTCCAGCTCCCGGCCCACCAGCATGGGGCCGATGGCCGCCCGCCGGACAGGGGCCATGCTCTCTCCAATGAGTTCTGTCGGGTCTCGCTCCATTTCCCATTCCCGGAACAGGTACTCCAATTCCTCGCGGCTTTCCTGATTCAGTCCTGCGGCAAACTGTTCCCAGCCCAGTATGACGGTATCGCCGGGGACAAAGACGAACTCCCGGCCATCTTTTTTGAAGATTCCGGTGGTGCAGTGCTGTCCCCAGCGGCCAAAGTGCTCCATCCGCACAAAATCCAGGCGATACTGTGCTGCCAGCCGCTCCATTATGGGCCGCTTTTCCTCCGGGGAGAGTCGGTCAAACTGAGGGCGAAGCAGGAGGCTTTCGGTATCGGAAATGCTGTTTGCGCCATCCTTCGGCGGCTCTGGTTCTTCGCCCGGAAGAAAGATGGGCAGATTCGGGTACACTTCTTTGTACTCTCGCCAAGGTTCCAGCTTTTTGGGCTTGTTTGCCGTCCGAAGAAAACCCCAGAAGTCGATGGGATAACGAAACACCGGCCCGACCCTATCCCGCCGGGTGACGATGACCACTGTGCCATCGGTGAGTATTCCAATGTGCTGCATTTTCTCCCCGCTGAACATTCCCGGACGGATACGCAGCACTTCACGGGTGTTCATGTTGATGAGCTGGGCAAAGTCATCGGAGAGGATTTCGCCGTTTCCCTGCACCAGCAACCAGTCCCCGGTAAACCAGCGAAGTTTCAGCTCCTCGCCCAGGCCGGGCAGAGGGGCGATGCGGCACCGCCCGGTGTCCATATCCAGTTCCAGCAGGCATTCTTCCATCCGCCACTTGCCACTGACAGAGTGTATCATATAGATACAGTTGGTGCCGGGAACGGGAACGGCCTCGGAGAGATGGTCGTATCCATCCAGAGAGAAGGTGTGTTTTGTTACCTTGCCGTTTTCCCAGCGGTAGATCTGTCCCTTGTACCACTCGTTGGAAAAGTAGACCCAGCCCAGCCCGTCTGTCACGATGCCACAATGGTATTTGGTGCTCCATCCATCTTCCGGCAGGGGCCAGTTTTTCACATCCTGACAGGTGCCCCGGTCGGTGAGTTCAATCCGTGTGGCATTGGTGGGATCGCCCACCCAGAGGGAGTTTCCCACCCACCGGAGAGAATGGGGCGCCCCCTCGTATCCGATGGGAGAAGGCTCAAAAAAATTAAGTGTACTGGGGTTTTTGCCAAGCAACACCTTTCCGATCTGCCCGCTTGCAGAGGCTCCGGAGGCGGCATACACTCCGGCTTGATCCGAATAGGCGAGGTGCCCGAACTGGTACAGGCTCTTGGAGCGGGTCACTTTTGGCGGGCGGCAGCGCAGATCTGCCACACAGCCGTATTTCCATTCCTCCGAATGGCTGCTTTTCCATTCTCCCGCTGCAAAGTCTCCTGCCAGAGAGTTGAAGAAATAATCGTACTCATCTTGGAGTATGTATTCCTCGCAAGGCATCAGCTTCCCAGGGTCCTGCTCCTTGGCATGGTCGCCCCATTTTCGCCCTTGCTGTTTCATCAGGTGGCAATATTGCCCCTGCTTTTTGCAGTAGCGTTCCCATTTGTTGCGTTCTTCCGCTGGAATCAGGACAAACAGATACTCGTCCTCCTCGTCCAGGTCATACAGCGCCCAGCCGAAAGTGGACAGCTCCTGTCCCAGCGCAGCCACGCCCATTTCGTGGGGTAATTTCATATACTGAATGCCGAGCGTATCAAAGCGTTCCTCCAGCAGCGCCGGGATCTGCCCGCTCCATTTCCGCCGAAGCTCCGCCAGCGTGTCCTGTACGGCTCCGTCAAATTTCAGAATGTCCAGCGCATCGGATATAATTTGTGCCCAGTCTGACATAATAGAGTCTCCTATTTCGAGCGATTCAAAGTTTTCCATCCAGTGCCTCCACAGGTTTCATGGCAGCGGAATCCAATTTGCACTGCCGCAGTTCCCGCTCAATCAGGGCAAACACATCCGGAAAGCACTCAATCTCATCCTGATATTCATATTTCGCGTACAGTTTCCCGCACTCGGAGATCCAAACCTCTGCCGGGTAGTAGTAGCCGATATGACCGATGGGCTGACATTTTTCACCGGCAGCCTGTTCGATCTCTGCCAGTTCACAGCCGGACATATCCCGAAAATAGGCTTCTTCCAAATGGTTTTTGATTCCGTTGACCAAGTAAGGAAACAAAGCGAATTGAAAATCAGCCGCCCAGTTCAGTTTTCTCTGCTCCAGGTACCACTCACAGCACAGGCCGAAATATTTACGGTAAAACCGCTGGGTTGTCTTCATCATCGGGACGCCGTGGTCGGCGTAATACTGCTCCGCAATGGAGATGTCCACTTTTCGCCCTTCCTGCCATCCGGCGTACTCCATCAGCTGCCTGACCTTGCTTTTGAGGTCGCCGGAGATGGGGATGCGTTCTTTAATCATTCGAATCATCTCCTGTCTGCTGCCAATCAAAGATCCTTTGGATATCCGATCTTATCCAAGCCCGCCTTGATTTCCTCCCTCTCGCTGCGCGTAGGGTTCAACGCAGCGGCCAGTTCTTTTGTCACCGGCACCCCGTCAGCAAGCTGGCGCACAGCTTCCAAAGGCAGGTCGGCGTGATAAAACCACTTTCCGTACTCCACATAGGTCTGTGGATTGCCATCAATCGTGGAGAGCAGATCTTTGGATGCGTCCTCGCCGTCTATGGGGTTGCAGTGCCAGGTGGCGCCATCCTCCGTCCAGACGCAGAAGGTGCTTTTCATCTTTTTGACCTCTCGGCTGCCCATGAGTTTTTGCAAAGCAGAGGGCATCCCATCTGTCAGGTCTTCGACACGGGGAAGTTTTTCCTCCCAGTCATAGAGTTCGGAATCCACACCGTTGATTACACAGCCTTCCGGCGCAAACATGACGATCATGCTCCGGTCACTGCCATCAGTGGCAAAAAACGCCTCTTTGCCCTTTCGCCATGCGGGGTTGTAGGTATAGTGGCGGATGAAGCTCCATTCCTCCTCCAGCATGATGATGTCCAGAGCCGCCAGTCCTTTGCAGAAGTTTTTCAGACGCTCCGCATTGGGCAGGCCGGATAAATCTTTTGTGGAAATCATGTGGCTATCCTCCTGTCTTTCGTCACCACAGCCGGGCGATCCGGGTATATATCTTATTAGGTTCTCTGTCCGTAAAACTGGTCAATGAGTCGGTGGGTTCTGTAAGCGGCATCACATTCAAAATGTCCAGCACATAATACCAGATTCCTGTATCCCAGTCCCGGAACCGCCCATTGCAGACAGCTCTCCCATACTCACCGGGAGCCAAATCCAATGCCAGCTCATTGAGGGGCTGTTTTTGCCCGGTCTCATCGTAGGTATATCGCTCCGGCATTGCACCGATGTGCCAATCATTGCGGTAACGCACATGGAGTCCGGACTCCTTCTGAATCAGTTCAAAAGGATGAATTCGCATTGAGCCATTCGGCTTCCATTCCATCAGCCTGCGACAGTCCTTATCGATCTGAAATCCATTGGGCCTCTGTAAGATCGATACAAAGTGTGTAGGCAGGCCAAAGGAATAATACGAGAAGAAGTCTTTCGGCAGCCGCATGGCTCTGGGATACTGGTTCCGCTGTGCGGCCGCATTTCCGCCCTGGCAGTCTTTATACCATTGCAGGCGGATCTGCTGAACCAGAAGTATGGGCAGATGTTCCAACTGATGCTTATTCTGTTTCATCACCATACCTTCTTCCTTGATAGATCCTTCCAATGGTCTTCCATGTTTCAGGCATTTACAACTCTGCCGCAAACTCATAAGAAATCGCAATGATGTTGTAAACATCATCGTATGTAAACAGCCGATAGATGCCTTTGTCAAAGTCCTCCCGCACCGGCAGAGACTTCAGCCAAGTGCTATCCTCGATCAAATCGAAAGAACTGCCATCCAGATGCCCCATCCAAGCCAGATTTTCATAGGTGCCCAATTCGCAGGCAAAATAGGCCAGCACCCGCCGGAAGGTGAGTGTGTAGGGAAACCAGTCTTTTTCGTCCCTGTGCTGGGAGATCAGATGGCCATCGATGTCCCCCGTAAAGGTCAGATTGTTCAGAGCATCCTGTTTCACCTGGTCCAGATAGATACAGTCCCGTCCCATCAAAACACCTAAGCAAGTGTTAACAGCAGTCGCTTTTTCCATAGGTAACTCTCTCCTCAGCTCTCGTGGGTGATACAGAAAATCTCCTGGTTCAAGTCAAAGTAGACCACCATCAGCTCGTCGGTGATCTCTGGGTTGAAGGACAGGTCCAGAATGAAAACTTGCTGATTCATCTCGCTATCCACCAGGCTGCCGAACCGCTTGAGCCGCAAAAAGTCCGCCATCTCGGCAAAGGACAGCTTGGCCGGGTCGGTTCCTGGAAAAAGTTCCGCCGCAATATCCGGGCCTACATCGTCCCGGTGGAACTCCATGAAAAATACCACGGCATCGTGGTAGGGGCTGCCCTCGTCCGCCAGCGCCGCTTTGATGGCAGCTTTGGCCTTTTCCGCCAATCTCTCCGCCTCATCCAGCATTTCTCCTACCGCATCCATGGCAGCAGAATCAGCGGTCAGTTCTTCCTCCACATCGAAGAGAAAGGGCAGCCCCGATTCCTCGGGAAAGTTGAATATCTCCTCGCCGGGTGTATATGTAAAATCAATGCGTTTACAGTTCAGCTTCACAGGGATGCCTCCTCATTGGTTTTCCAGATGGGGTAATGGAATTGGCGAATAGACTACTGTATCTCCATCATGATCCATCTTGAGAATGACAGCAAATTCCGCCACATTGCTCTCCTGTCCCTTTGGGAGAGGAAAGATCATTGGGAGGCAACGCAGGGCAGCATGGTTCGTGGTTTTATTCCAGTCCTCCATGGCCGCAGATAAAATGGCGTCAATGTGTGCCAATACCTTCTCAATAGAACCCGCTGATATGTTGTAAAAAGCGGGGTTTTTATGATACTGCTCTGTGATGAAGTTTTTATAGGTTTGGACTGGCATAAAGCAAAATTCCCAATCAAGGGGATACAACCCAAGCCAATACTCATACAGTTTCATAGGCGCCTCCTTACCCCTCAATGTTGGCAGCTTTGAGGCCCTTTTTCAAGGAGCCGTAGACCGTCACCGCATGGTCGGTGAACATCTCGTCGCAGTCAAACCAGGCAGTGAAGCTGCCGCCGGAGGTGACGGACAGGCTCGTCATGCTGATCCGCCGGGCAAGTTCTTCCTCTGTGATGGGGTCTGTTTCCGGGTCACGGGGGTTTTCCTCATCCTGGGAGAGCCAGTCGTTGGCCAGCCCGGTCAGGTTCTTTGCCGCAAGCTCCCGCATGGCCTTGTCCCAGGTCTCGCAGTCGGCCAGCAGCTTCTTGGCGGCACTGCGGGCACGGGTCCAGGAGGGCTTGCTCTCGGCATTGACTTCCAGAGAAAGGCTCACATCCTTTCCGCACCACTGGATCTCGCCCTCGAAGGTATCATAGTCCTTGTCCAGCTTCAGCTCACCCAGCACCTCGTCCTGGATCACCACCGGCTTGTGGTACTCGTCCAGAACGGTCTGAAGTTCCGGGCAGTCCTCATGGGCATTAACTATCTCGGAGATACACCAGGGCCACGCCACCAGATCCTTTGCCCATTCTTCCTTCATTCGGCGGATCTTCAGGCGGCAGATCTGCTCGTTATGAAAGCGTTCCCAGCCCTTATCACTGTTTCGTTCCTCGTCGGTGACTGGCCACTCCAGCCGCTCCTCTTTGGTGCTGACCTTGCCGGTGTCACAGAACACCATGCCCAGCGTCACAACGGTCATTTCCCAAAAGTTGCCCCTGTTGTTATATCCGCCCCCAATGCAGCGATTAATCAGAGCGACCACTTCCTGCTCCTCGGGCT
Organism: Oscillibacter sp. KLE 1745; assembly: GCF_000469445.2. Taxonomy (NCBI): domain Bacteria; kingdom Bacillati; phylum Bacillota; class Clostridia; order Eubacteriales; family Oscillospiraceae; genus Oscillibacter; species Oscillibacter sp. KLE 1745. The sequence continues at coordinate 49,865 of NZ_KI271698.1, forward strand.
CGTACATCTCATAGAATTCTTCAAACATCGGCGTGACCCCCTTTACAGCAGTTCCAGCACCGCGGCGGCGGGCTTGGCAAACTCTGCCGGGACTTGCTCCAATATATCCCGGTAGGCTTCCACCGACTGCCAGGAGTCATAATAGAAGCTGTAAAACTCGTCTGCGGGGAAAACCTCGTCCTCCTCGTAGCGCATCTCATCCGCTTCCCCGTCGTATTCTTCCGACCACAGATATTCTTCCCGGAGCAGGTCGGAGAACCGCGGCAGCGGCTCGGCGTGCTCCATCTCATCCCCGTCGCGGAAGCACTGGAGGACGCAGGCAAAGAAGTCCAGCAGCTCCCCGGCCAGGAAATGGGCCACAGGATTCCGGCCGCTCTCTTTGAGTGCTTTGCCCAGAATCCGGCACAGGAACACCATGCCGAAGGGGGTAGTGTGCCACAGGGTACTCTGGTGCTCCATGTTGGTGGTGAGTTCATAGAGGGACTTTTTGACTGTCTCCATATCCTCCATCTGCTCCAGCACCGCCAGATGCGCGGGAAAGTCCGTCCCCCGGCCATAGGCGGTAGTGAGCCGGTGCCACGGGACATCCGTGACCTTGAGATGGGTGATGTAGGTCCTGTTTTCCTCTGTCATGTTGCCGCCCTCCTTACTCTGTTGTCTGGCTGCGGTACTCCTTCTCCAGCGCGGTGTACCACCGATTTAGCATGGTTTCCAGGCTGGTTTTCCCGCCTCGGTCTGTAAAAGCAAGGAACTTTTGCATCAGTCTGGGGAATAGATATTTGCCCGCTTCTGTCAGATCCTGATTGAGATAGACCATCCGCAGGATACGGCCCTGTCGATCCAGAGGGTTCTTTTTCAGCAGTTCCTTTTCAAAGCAGAAGCGCAGGAATACTGCATTCTCGTCGTAGAAGTCCTCCACCACAGCCGCGCCAATGCTGGTATATGTGATGTCGTACACCAACCGGCTCCAGTCAAATTTCTCGGCATAGAGCAGTTTCAGCGCCTTCTCCCAATGTTCCTCCGGGATCACCAGCATCCTGTGCTGGGCGGTGCTGGAGTAGCCGCAGCAGACGGGTTCCGGCCGCCCCAGCAGTTCACTCACACTGTCGGCGTAGACGAAGCACAGCTCCTCATCGAACAGGCCACCGATGAAGCTGCCGTTGCAGTACAGCATGAAGTTTTTGGACTTGGCCGGCGAAAAAGAGAGGCTGTATTCCTGTGAATCCAGGCTTTTATGTACCTTGTTCAGAAAGTCTATGGATGTCACGGCCTTACTCCTCAAACTCGCCCTCGATCATCCCGTTCAGATACCGGCCGGGGTCTGCGATGAAATCATCCCATTTGGCCAGAGGGTGGAATTCCTCATGCTCGATATCCAGATACCACAGCTTTTTATCCCTGGGGCTCCACAGCAGCAGATAGTCGCTGTAGTTGTCCATCTGCACCATCAGGGAGAGCAGCTTCTTCCGTTTCCAGGTCAACTCCTGCACATCCATGAAGGAGTAGAGCTCCGCCCACTTCACCCATTCCTGATCCGGGAACTCCAGCCGCAGGGGGCCGGTCTTCAAGTATTCCACCAGCTTGGCGGGCAGCTTGTAGGGCATGAGCTGCCGGATCTTTTCCTGCTCGTTGTGCCATTCTTCCGGCTCCAGGGCCTTCAGGTAGTCGGCCAGCTCCTGATCCTTGTTCTGCACCGCCACGGTGTAAGGCCGGTCGCCGTATTTGTCAGCAATGGTGATGTCGGCTCCTTGCTCAATGAGCCAGCGCACCATGGGAAGATTTTTGTGTCGGACAGCTTCGGTGACAGCGGTGGAGGCGTTCGGAAACACCATGTCCGGCTTGTGGTAATTGATGTCTGCCCCTTTTTCCAGAAGCAGCCGGGCAAGTTTGGTATTGCCATCGGACACAGCGGCCCGGAACGCCTCGCCGCCAAACTTGTCCACTGTGATCCCGGCTTGTTCCAACACCTGGATGTTCTCCGGGCGTTTGCCCCAGCGCACTTCCTGGAAGGCCCGCTCTTTCTGCTTCAGGCTGAGTTTTGCGGCCTGTCCAGCAAAGAGCGCCACCACCTCCGGCCCGCAGCAGCGGGCGGCGGTGAGCAGCAGGGGCTGTTCCTCTGCCAGACTGGGATCAGCTCCATGCTCCAGCAGGAAGTGGATCATAGGCACATCATTCCGAAAAACCGCGATCTCCAATGGCATCAGCTTGATGTATTCGCTGAGCTGGATGGGAACATCCAAATCCAGACCGCCCTGGAGCAACGCCTCCAGCTTGGGAGTATCATGGTCACAGATGGCGGCAGCCGTTTCCGGGAGAGTCTCCCAGCGGCCAATATATGCGATTTGGTACATAAGGTACCTACTTTCGTTGTTGTTTCACTTGATAGGGGACGGTCCGGCCCAACACCCGGCCCTTGCCAACGGCATTGGCTCCCTCATAGATCAAAAATTCCGCATTGTTTTCCAGTGGAGCGTAGTCAATAGTATCTGGATAGAGGGGCTGAGCATTCCCCAAAGCCGTTTCATCAAATGCACAACGCTCCGTTCCATCCAGAAAGCACACACCCAGATATTCAGTGGTTCCTGTGACAACAAAATGGGGACTATACTTTCCACTGACCAGGCTGGGGGGAGCCTTTCTCTTGCCGCCCCAGAAGATGACCTCCACATGGAGCACCGCCCGGTTTTCATCTGTCCCAATCATGCTGTATCACTCCTTTGGCCAGTCCCTCTATTCTCGCTTAATCGCCAAACCGCTTAGCAGCGTCTTTGTAAACCGTAATACTTTCTTCCACTTTCACTTTTTCGCTGCGAATACGGAAGTATTCCCGCAGAATGCGCTTCAGTTCCGGGTTTTCCACCTTGCGGGGCAGCAGACTGATGAACATTTCGTCATAGCTCCCATATAGCGAACCGCCCCGGTTGTAGGTCTGCCATGTCACCGTAGGCTTGCGGCCCTCCGGGTCCTTGGCCAGATCAAAGAGCCACCGTTCATCCAGATCCACATAGCGTTCAATCATAAACCTTGTGTCATAGGTTCCATAGCTATAATAACCCCAGAAAATCAGAGCAATCATTCCATCCGGGCCCAGGCGTTCATAGGTCCAGCCTTCCGGATAACAGCGGTAATGGAGCATTCCCAGCGCATGGAACAAATAGGCTTTTTGCGGCGTATCCAGAAGGGACGAATAGGTCTCATACACCTGCTCCTTGGGCTGGGTGATGATCGCCTTCATAAAGACCGGGATCATCCAGCTGCCGCCATAGCGTTCATTCAGTTCATCGGCCAATGCCTGCAACCGCTCATCCGGATTGCGGATCAGGGAGGCGGTCAGCACCACAGCGGGAATTTTCGCTTTTCCCTTGGGTGTGGCATCCCAAATGCGAAGCCCATCCGTGATCCACCAGGAGGTGCAATCATCATCCGGATAAACAGGCGCGCGTTTCAGCTGGGCGATCCGCTGGATGTTTTCCGCCAGAAAGCGGTAGACCTCCAGCATTTTGGGCGAGGCTTTCCCCAACATCAAATGGAAACAGAAGTTCAGTTGTTCTATATCCAGTGGCTTTGTATCCCCCTCGTCCAGCAGCTGGGAGAGAGTCTTTAAGATGACCGGGGCGATCTGCTCCGATACACAGTCGGAACAGGCATCCGACATGATATTGCTGCCCATCCATTTGCCCTTGACCAGTTTGGCCCACAGTGGGGCAGCAGGGGCATACTCCAGCTGCGCCAAAGCCTTTTGAGCAGCCGTTTTGCATTTGCCCTTTTCTGTATTCACAAGCTGGAAAAGCAGTTCGCCGTTTGCTTCATCCTTGCCCAGCTCCAAAATGGCCTGTTCTCGCTTGACCCCCTTGGGGGGCAGTTGTTCCAAAGTCATCATTCATTTTCTCCTATCCCACAATGGTGGTTTCCTTTACGGCCAGATTGTCATAATCCATAGCGATCAGCTTCCCGGCGGCCTCCGGGGTACACATGAACCAGGTGCTCACGCCCCAGGCGTCCATCCTTGTGACGGTGAAAAAATCGGTTTGGGCAGAAGCAGGTTCTCTTGCATCAATATAGCAGTCGGAGTAGAGATACACCAGCTCCACCTCCCGCTCCGGCAGCCACCTGGCCCGGCGCACGCGGGGCTTCCCATTTTTCAGCGTCCTTTCCCTTGGGTTCTCGAACCACGCCAGTTCCTTGATCTTCAGGCCGGTGAAGGTATCCATGAGCCGCTGAGCGATCTCCCGGTGGGTAAACACCCCGTAGTTCCAGGAGCCCATCAGCCATGTCTGGATAAAGTCGCCCACCTTGCTGCCGGGAGCAGGCGGCCCGTAGACGCTCGCATCCGCCCACATGACCTCCATCGTTTCGCACTGATCCGGCCGGGGACAGGGCTGCTTGTTGCCATAGCGGTACATAATATTCACATAGCCGAAGTCATCGCCAGTTCGGTCATGTCCGACTGCTTCCACTTTATAGGCAGTTATGGACATTGCAGTTCCACCCCCTGGGCCAGTACAAATCCGCACAGCCCAAGGGAAGAGTCGATGGCAAATACCCGGATGTGCTCCCGATCCATGCGCTCCCGCAGTTCCTCGATGCTGCAACAGGCGGGAAAGCCGTAAGAGACGGCCCCGCCCAGCAGGTCTTTGTACTGTTCAAAAAAGCCGTCCACGGTGATCTCATCCATGCCGAAGAGGATGTTGTCCCGGATCACATTCTCAAACCAGTGGGCCAGCAGGCCGGTGAAGTGAACGGATACGTTCTCTCCGGCCTCAGTCCGGGTATCCACATGCAGGATATGTGCTTCAAAGTCAGCGCAATAGCACAGGACCCTGTTGTCGTGCAGATGGTCAAAGGATTGAATCACCATACTCATGCCAGCTCTGCGTCCAAAATCCGGACTTGCTTCCCTTCCTCGTTCACATAGTAAAGGGCGATATAATCAATGCCGTCCCGCCTGACCTGCTCCCAAGGCATCCGCTCACCGTTGATCAGTTCCACGGTATCCGCCCCATCCGGTTCGAAGTCCTCTTTTTCGTCCTCATAGTCAACGCTGTAACCCAGCTCCACCACCAGCTTGGAGGCAGGGATCCCATACCGCTTGAGGGGACGGTGCTCCAGCTTGGATGGATCGTGTACATCGCAGAACAGATTGTTGTAGCCATGCCGCCCACCGTCAAAGATGACGAACTCCTCGCCGCTCTCCGGATCACGGGCTGCCACCAGTCCGGGGACCTCATCCCCATCTACGATATAGGATTGGGGCTCTCCCTTCACCGTGAGCAGATCTCCGCAATACCAAACCTCCAGCAGTTCCTTGCCGGTGGAGGAGCAGAGTGTCACGGTGGGCAGACGCTTCTCCGTCCACTCTTTCACATGGCCTTCCAGCCAGGTGGGATATTTTTCAGGCATCATAGCCATTCTCCTCCTATTTCAATTTCAGCACAAATCCCCAGATACTCACCACGATCAGGAGGACACCCAACAAAAAGAAAACCACCCGCCGGTATCCCCTGCCGTGGCGGTGGGCATCCCGCGTACCGGTGGGGTCGCAGAGCCAGTTCCAGTTGCGGATCGCTCCGATCAAAATCACTGCACCGATGATTACCGAGGCAATATACCAATGCTCCTGTAAAAAAGCCGTAATCTGCCCGCTGTTCATTTACATATAACCCTCTTTCCATCATCGGGAGTTTCCCGCCGGATAATCTCCTCCCGCTCTTTCTGATCTATCTCCAAGGCTTTTTCCTCCTCCAGATATTCCTCGCAGTCCCGGACCAGCTTTTGGGCATTCGGGTCCTCCGGGGCCAGGTCCAGCCAGTGTTTTGCGTATTCATAGGCGGTGGCGGCGGAGGGGTATGCCATCAGACAGGAATAGCCCATCCTAGCGTTCCAGTAGGGGTCGTTCTCCCCCTGGGTGCGGACGGACTCCAACAGGTCAATGGCGTGCCGGATGAGAGCCCCGTCCACTGCACCGTCGGTCTCATGCGCTCTATGATCCCCCAGCACCGCCAGATTGCTGTAAGCCCGGCTCAGCTTGACGGTCAGAAAATAACCCCGCTCCTGCTCCGGGATAGCTTCGATGGCCTCAATACATCGGGAGAACTCGTCCGCATCATTCCACTGTTCAAGCAGCTCCGACAGCTTTGCTGTTTCCGCCTGATTCATGACTTCACCGCCTTTCCCGTATCACCCCTGTATATCCGCACCAATGGGGCCTTTTTTCAGTGTTCCATCCACAGTGACCACATGGCCCCAGAACATATCATCGTCCTCATACCAAGCGGTAAAACGCCCGCCGGGGGAGACCGAAAACTCAGTGAGGATGATGCGCCGGGCGAACTCATCCCCGGTGATGGGATCTTTCTCCGGGTCCCGGTCGGTCTGGTCATTGTCCGCCAGCCATTCGTTGGCCTGAGCGGTAAGCTTCTGGGCAGCCATCGCCCGCAGGGACTTATCCCAGACTTCCTGATCTGCCAGCAGTTTCTTCATCACATTGGTGGCGCGGGTCCAGGACGCTTTCTTTTCAATCTCCACATCCAGCGAGATCTGGACTTCTTTTCCCATCCACCGGCAGGTCCCGGTGAACATACTCATTTCACGATCCAGCGTGAGGGTTCCCAGCACCTCGTCCTCCAGAAGAATGGGCTTTGTGTATTCCGCCCAGAGCTCCTCCAGTGCCGGACAGGGTACGCCTTCCTCCAGTATCTCCGTGACATACCACTGAGGTTCGCTGAGGGCATCGCCTTTCCAGCCGCGGGCTTTGATCCGGTAGATCCGGCCCTTGGCAAACCGCTTGGAATAGCCGCCGGATTCCCGCTCCTTGTCCGTCAGCGGCCAGCTCAGGTAGCATCGGCCGGAGATCACCTGTCCGGTCTGGACATCCGCCATGGCAAGGGCATGGGTATGCGCCGTCCAGAAAGTATCCAGAAAGGTTTTGTCCGCGCTGGTACCGCTCTGGATCAGCACCAGCTTTTCCCCATCTTCCTGGGCGTACAGGGCAATAAAGTCCTTGACCGTTCTCTTTTTCATGACGTTCTCCTTACGCAAATACCTGCTGGTATTTCTCTTTCAGTTCCTTTGGCACCGTCTTGATGACCTTGCTGCCGCCGTTTTCGGAGGACGGGCCCCAGATGGCCCAGAGCAGGCTCTGCCAAGCGATGGCCCGGAATTTCGGGTCCTTGTCCTCTTCCGGCAGGAGATACGCGGAAAAGCGGCGCTTGACTGTCAGCAGCGCATCCAGGCTTTCCGCATTGGCAATCAGGCTGCGGAACTCCTTTGCAGGCTTTAGATTCTGCATGGACAATGCGCCCCGTACCAATACGCCCAGTGTCCATGGTTGGAAACCAAACTTCCGGATCAAGGCATGAAGGAATTTCTCTTGCAGGGAGGAGTGCTCGTCATCGCAGAGATCCAGATACTCCGCCACCAGCGGCGCCCACTGTTCTCCTTCCAGCCCCAGAGCGAACACAGCAAAAGAGCCGGGCATGGCGCAGGCTTCATCCGCGAGGTTTTGGTACCACTCATACTCCCGCATAGCCAGACGAGCGTATCGCTCTATAGCCGGATGCAGATTGGGGTGTTGCACAGCGCAGGCAAAGAGCTGATTGACTCCCTTCTTGGGCAAGCCGGGAATGGGCAGATAGATTTTCTCCTTTCCTCTGCACTCCACCGAGTAACTGCGGGGGAATTCCTCCTGCTCCAGCACCGCGCACAGGTAGTCCAGGATTTCAGCATAGCACTCCTCCGTGGAGTCCCTGGCGGTGATGCGGATGGTGGCAAAGGCGTCATTGGCCGATGCGGTGAAATGCACCGTCTTACGTTGTTGGATGTCCTTTGGCAATTTGCCGCTGCCGTTGGTTTTCAGTTCCTTTACCATGTCGGGACGGATTTGGGAAACCAAGCCGAGAATGTGTTCGGTGGTGAGGGATTCAAAACTCTGCCCATACACGGTATGGCAGACAGCCACATAGCAGGCAAAGCGCAGCAGTCCTTCGTCCACATCCTCCGGACGCAATTCCGGCCGCACTGCGCAGGGCGGAAAGACGGTAAAGCCATCTTCCCGCTCTCCCACAAGGAAGCAGCGTTCCTGCACCTGCTTTTCTATGTACTTCTCCAACTCATAGCGGATCTCTTCCCAGCCCACCAGCCGCCGCATGGCGTCGCAGATGGAAACCGCATCCTCGCAGGGAAATTCCTTCAGCGGCAGCCGGGAAAGATGCCGCTCCAGCAGCTGATTGGGGAGAAAGGGCGTTCCGTTATGATTTCGCACCACGGTCGGGTAGGCGGCGTGATTTTCACGGGCGGCGCCGCTCAGCACATCCTGAATGCAGAGATCCGCTTCCACCAGCACCTCAGGGTCAGTATCCGGCTTATGGATCAGATAATAACGGCCATGCACGCCGTCACGCTTTGGCAAACTCATATAGGTTCTCCCCTCAGGTCTGCTGGTGCTGCATGGATACGATCTGGCAGTCCGGGCAGAACTCCACATAAAGCGCGCCCTCTGCACAGTCAAACACCGTATCCCACTGGATCTGGGCCAGGTACTTCATGGGCTTCCCACAGTGGGGGCAGGTCGTATATTCCGCGTCCTGCACCCAGTTGGCAAAGCCGCCGATGGTGTTCACATCCTCACAGGCCGCGCCGTAAAACAGGGGCACAGGCGCTTTGCCCAGTACAAAGGGATTTTCGGTGAGGGCCTTGTAGTCCTCGGGCCGGACATAGCAGTCCATCTTCTCCGCCCCGTCAAAGAGTTCGGAGGGAAAGACCTCCACGCCGCCATCCAGAGAAAAGCGGTTGAAGGCGGGGCCTTTCAGGAATCCCACGCAGCTGGGGCAGCAGGTGGCGGTCAGGATACCATCCAGCCCCAGGAACCGGAGCCGCTCATCCCTGCCATCCAATACCAGCATGTCCACCATACGCCCGCCGCAGTGGGGACAGGTGTCCTCCCGCGCCCGGCCAATGCGGACGGGAGATTTCTCGCCAGCGGTTCCCTTGACCATAGGATAGCAGGTGTCGAAGTTGAGTTGGATTTTCTGGCCCTCCTTGTTGAAGGTCCAGCCCCCGATCTGCGCATAGCTGGATGGGTCCACATAGAGGCCCTTGCGCCAGGGCCGGGGATTTCGCTCCAGCTCCAGCAGAGTCTCCATTGCCTTGTCATCTCCCTGCATAGCAAGGCAACTCATCAGGTTGGATGCCTCGCTGGAATATTCCGCGGACAACAGCGCATGAATCAGGCCATCCCGCACATCGGCGGGAGCGTGATAATAGATCTCACAGGGCCAGAACACCTCTGCGGCCAGTGCCGCCCGCTGGATCTCCGGGGCGATGGCATCCCGGTCCCCCAGCAGCTGCCAGAAGTCGGTGAACTCCGGGTCCTCCATCTCCGCCAGCCTCTGGATGTTCTGAATGAGATTTTTCTGCTTTTCGCCAATTTGTTCCGGCGTCCAGGCAAGAGCAGCTTGCCGATCCTGCTCGCACTTACATTTCCAGCACAATCCCTCATAGCCCAAAGAGGTCCCACAGCCGGGGCAGGCGTATTTCAGGCTCATATTCGTTGACTCCTTTCCAAAGACAGAAAGACGCCCCGCGACACCCTGTCACTTGGACAGGCTGACGCAGGGCGTGAAAAGGCCGCAAGAAAGAAGCCACATCTACCCCCAGATGTGGTTTCCTCCACAGGCAAAATCCATTTTTTATATAGAATCAAAGTTATCTTTAACTGATTCGTGTGCATCTCCAAAAACTTCCGCCTACATCACGCATGATTCCACGCGTACAGTGTAAGTCGCTTGTTGCTCTCATAGTCATCATGCAGTTGTGTAATTGAAACATGCTTATACTGTTCTATTGATTTGTAAGTGTTAGTCTTATCATATCATATATTTTGTTATACCATAGTTTCCTTAATTTATCAATAAAGCTCTTGCATGCCTGTGATGTTTTTACCCATTTCTGTCAAAGCACTTTAGCAACTTACGTAAATAGAGAATTCCAAAACAGTCTAAAACTACGCCAAAAAGTAGAAATCCCTATATTTTTCAGCAATTTGCAGGAAGGTCCCCACCTATAGTTTTTTACTCTGGGTTGCCCAAGTGGCATAGAGACCGCCTTTCCCCTAAAATGAACAGTTCATAAAGAGGTAATACTATGGCGGTATTTCGCATTAAGAAACCACGAGACTACACGGTGATGTCCAACCATCACCCCCGTAATACTGGGTTATCGCTGAAATCCAAAGGGCTGCTCTCCACGATGCTGTCTTTGCCGGAGGACTGGAACTACACCACCAGAGGCCTTGTAAAAATCTGCAAGGAGGACACGGGGACAGCATCGGATCCTCCCTAAAGAAGCTGGAACATGCCGGTTACACAGTTAGTAATCGACTCCGAGGCAGCAAGGGCAAGATCGTAGATATGGCGTATGTTATCTACGAGACACCCCATCCTATGGACACGGACCAACCGTGTGAGGACGAGTCAGATACGTCTTGTTCAGATACAGAAAACCCGGATATAAATAACCCATGTCTGGAAAACCGGCCGCAATTAAATAAAAAGGAAAAGAACCCCTGAAGAACAAAATACTGATTCAAAAAGTACGGAAGGATCAAATCATATCCAATCAAGCCCCCCGTAGGGGCTAAGCGAACCGGACGGGACTAGATGCGAAAGCGAGAGCTTATTTTGGAGAACATCGAGTATGACACTCGTATAGAACGAGCGCATGGGCCTGGGCCATGACCGTCTGGATGAGCTGGTGGAGCTCATGCTGGATACTGTCTGTTCCCGCAGGGAGACGATCCGCATTGCCGGAGACGGCTATCCGGCTGAGGTGGTCAAATCCCGGTTTCTGGAACTGAACAGTTCTCACATTGAGTATGCACTGTACCGCATGCAGGACAACACCACCTATATCCGCAACATCAAGAAATAGCTACTTGCTGCCCTATATAACGCCCCGGCCACCATTGACAGCTAACTATGCATCCCTAGTGAACTACGACCTATACGGAGCAAAAAATAGATGGCAGCTCGTTGAGCTGCCATTCCTGCTGGAGGTATTGAGGTTCATATTTAACAGCAAATTAAATGCTGACAAACAGAAAAATTGATGCTTTACTCTGCGTTGCTGTACTACATCTCGCATGAGAGCGAGGTACGAGCTGATAAATCCGGCAAAGGCACTTCGTGCTTCCAGATGTGAACCCGTAGTTGCCATAAAGCATCACCCCCTTCCCAGTTGAAGCTAATCATAACATATCTTGTTCATTTATTTCAATTTAATAGGAAGTGATATATGCAGGAAGAAAGCCCCCAACGTACTGTTTCCATCTGTATACTAGCCACCAAGCTATCCGGCAGGAGACGCTGCACAGACAATAAAAAAAGCACTGAACGAGAAGGTGAAGGGTATAGCTGGCCACAAGGTCAAGCTGCACCACGGCAAATAGGTCCTCCAGCAGCTTGTGAAGCGCATCATCGGCGACACGCTGAATAAAGCAAGGCAAATCTAGGAGTATATGAAGTTCCATCCCGACGAAACGAATTACTCTACCATCGCTAAGGGCACTAAAGTGACTAAGCACACCGTGGCTAAGCACTTTGAAATGATCCAAAAGATGCTGAAAATAGACGGGTAGCAGTCCGTGGACTACTACCCGTCTGCGTTTTTTATAATTCCTCCAGACCAACTCTACGAAGCAGGTCATAGATGGGAAATAGCTTTGATTCTGGAGGTACAAACACAAGGAGACCATCTCGACCTCTGGTCAACAACACCCGATAGCTATTAACACGATAGCGGTTGTCATTGCTATCTGCCGACTGCATTGGGCGATAGAGATTCCACGCGTTTCCATTCCAAATCATATCTGGGCCCCAGCACAAAATCGGGAGATCCACCTCTAAACCCTGGCAGCTGAACTCGGTCACTACCTGGCGAAAACTACAGCAGGATTTTGGACTTTCAGGCGGATCATTATACCATGCAGCAATATCCATGTTGCGCATGCTGGTAGCCTCATAGCTATTATCTACACCATGGTGTCTCATCAGTGCGGGATCTGCTTTCGAGGAGACTAGAAGTCCATATCGCTTCGATGTTTGCCCCTTATAGCGAGTCGTACAATACGCCTTTGCCGCATCCAGATCCTGTGTCATCAGCATCGTATAGCCCGCAGATTTCAAAGATGGAACAAGCGATTTTGCCTGGTTGATCTCACCCGAAATCAAATGGTTTATAAAGGTACTGGCGTCTTGAGCCAAATGGTTACGTAGGGATATGTTGAGGTCCAATTGGTCCCGCGCATGAAAGCGACACATCGTCTGCAGAGGTTCAAAGGAGACGGTCAGCTTTGAGGGTGCAACAATTTCCCATGCCCGTTTTGACCGTGAAATGGCGGTCACCCACTGGTCGACTCCTGCGGATTCACCCTTGTAGATTTCTTGCCCCTCCCCGATGAGCACAAGAAGGACACACCATGGGAGCCGTGCCTCTGCCAGTTGGAGCATTAATTCTGCCTCGGAACATTGGCGGCCAGGGTTCCGCTGGGCCATGCGTTCCTGTGTCCAAGCCCGCTGCCCCTCATCAAACACAATGATGTTTTGGTGAAAATCCTTGGCCTGATAGCGGACAAACTCATCGATCTGTTTATGGAGATCCTTCACAAACACATGACTCCCCAAAGCAGATGAGAGAACTTTCACCAAAGGGCCGTTGCCTGACAGATACACAGAATGCACTTGCTTTTCGGCTTGGAAGGATTCATAGACATACTGTAGACCCAAGTAAGTTTTCCCGGCGCCAGGCACACCCGTGACAAAGGCGAGCATATGCTTGCCCTTCTTGTGCGCATAGGTAGCAATACCAGTAAGGCATTGCAATGCCTGCGGAATTCCCGCACTGTCAGCGCTGCGGATATGAGGGAGTGCCTCCTTGCGCATGATCCTTTGGGCGGCCTCCACGATGGTGGGAAGGGGCTCATAGCGGGAGGACATCCAGGCGGCGGCATCACAGGCTGTTGTGTCCTCCCGCAATGTGTCGAGTAGGGCTTCTTGCAGGCAATCCCCAGAAGTGACAAGGACAGAACCTCTGGACTCTAATGTATGCTTCATACGGGTAACTACCAGCAAAGGAGTCACTTTGCGGTTTCTGGATTCAAAGTGATATTCCTGGAGATCCCGAGCATAGGCAGCCACCTGGTCCACATCGGCTCTGAGCACACGGCATTTCATTTTGAACTCCAAAATCACGACCTGTTCTTTGCTGAGGAGGATCACATCCGGGCGACGCCCTGCTTCATAAGGAAGTTCGTATTCGAAGATTATGATGAGCTCCGGATGCTGCGCTTGAATGGCCGGTAGCGTATGTAGGAGCACATCGTAACAGTCTGCCCAAGCAGCAATCTGTTCTTGATGGAGAGGGCGCCCCGACTCCCGAGCCTCCATTCGGGCCAACCATTCTTCTTTTCCGGTGCTGAGGAAGGTATCCAGTGAGGATGCGAAGCTACAACGTGGATGATCCAGACGCATAAGAACAACCTCCCTCAAACAGTTTTATATAATTGCTGCACGCAGTTTTTGAACGTCCTTGGGGTCATTGACAATGTGCATCTTCTTGTGGCAGTTGGGGCAGAGTGCAGCAGTATTGCTAGTGGTATCTGCCCCGCCCTGCGAGAGCCACTCAATATGATGGCTTTCTAGGTAAGGGCGCCCCTTCTGGTCACAAAATGGGGCTGGCTGGCCACAGAGCTGACAGATGCCCTTGGCTCTACGCTTGGCATACTCTGCAACATAGGGGTTCCGAACATAGACAGAGGAAGTTACATCCCGTTGGGCAGCCTTTTGTTTTTCAGTGTCGTTCAAGTGGCGAGCAAGGGCTTCATCAGAAAGCCTTTCTGCTCGCTTTTGCTGGGCTTTCGTATAGAACTGATACGCTGCAGAGTCGACCGAGATCGGGAACGCAGGTTTTACTGGAAACATCCAAACCTTGCGCATCACCCCGTCCTCATCGGCCTGATCTTCCTGATATGGCTTGCCGGCAAGGGATACAACACCGTGGTAAATATACTGTGTCGGGTGCAGCACCTCAAAGAGGTGCACTTCGACTCCATTGTGATCCGACTCGTTCAAAGTACGATTATTTTTTGTTAAGGTCTGATCTCCACGCTTGCCCTCTCCAGTATAGTGAAGAGTGTCTCCGTACCACTTGTCATCATAAAGCGCCTTTGTATGGTCCGAGATGATAATGAGGGTATTAGTTCGCTTAGAGCGGCGCATACCACCCATATTGCCACACTGAAAGGCAGTACAAATTTCCGGGTGGGTTACGGTGGAACCCACTACAAATGGTGGCCGAAAACTCATCGCAATACCTCCAAAAGTTTTTGAGAGATCAGATAGTCCGCCGGAAGCTGGTCGTGGTCTAACAACTTTGAAAGCGGAACCCACTCCATCTGATCATGGACGGTCAACTGGATTTTCCCTTCATACCGATTGACACGATAAGCATGCAAATGAATTGTTTTGGAACCCGTCTCAAAAGTGCTCTCCGCCATCTTTTCACCAATTTCTGCGTCAATGCAAAGTTCCTCATTTAATTCACGACGCAGACACTGTTCACCGGACTCGCCAGGCTCTATTTTTCCTCCAGGATACTCCCAACCGCCAGCAGCACTTTGGCCTGGGGCACGGCGCATAAGCAAAATACAACGATCTTTCACGAAGATGCCCGCAGTTACTTCCATGATGAATTCCTTTCTACAGAAGGATAATATTGTACCAGATTTGGGTATATTTTCAATGGCTGTCTAACATATGGTGAATACCTATTTTTATCAGTTACCGGCAAAGGAAAAGTGCTGGAATGAACCTGCCCCTTGTATTCCACAAGATTGCTGCACAGGGGTACTTGTGGTATGATGACACTAGAAAGCAAGGAGGTGCTGTCATGCCCCTGCAGATTGTACGAAACGATATTGCCACCATGAAGGTGGATGTTATCGTCAACGCCGCCAACGAGAGCTTGCTGGGCGACGGAGGTGTGGACGGCGCCATCCATCCTGCCCCCGGGCCGGAGTTGATGGTTGAATGCCGCACCCTGGGCGGCTGCAAAACAGGACAGGCCAAGACCACGAAGGGCTACCGCTTACAGGCAAAGTTTGTCATTCACACCGTTGGCCCCATCTGGCGGGGCGGCAACCATGGAGAACGGGAACTGCTGGTATCAGCCTACCGCGCTCTCTGGAACTAGCCCTGAGCAACCGTTGTGAAACGGTGGCTTTTCCTCTGATCTTCTCCGGGGTGCATGACTATCCTAAGGATCAGGCGTTGAAGGTAGCGGTGGATACCATCGGTGATTTCCTTCTGGCCCACGATATGACGGTGTATCTGGTGATCTTCGACTGAGCCGCCTATACCATCGGTGGAAAACTCTTTGCTGACATCGCATCCTACATTGACGATTGCTACGTGGCCGCCCATACCGACAGCAGGGAGACTCAGCGCCGCCGGATGGCCATGGCCTCCATGCCTACCGCCATGGCCTATTACCCCTGGATGAAGCACGGGAGATGCTGGGGAAAGCCGGCTTTGCTTTCTCCCATGCCAGCAAATTTGATATCATTGTGGAGTATCTCATTACCACCGGAACTACAACATCTTTGAGATCAACGAGGCTCTCTTCGCCTTTGACCAGAGTCTGCTGGGCGAGTATTGGCGAGGAGGGCAGAGACATAAACAAGAAGGAGATTTACGCTCTTCTCAGCGCCACAAACATCTGGCATGAGGTAACGGGGCACAAAGGTGTTTACAATATGGCAGAGGTGGCGGAGATCCACCTGCCCTACCCGAAGGCCGACGCCAAGAATCTCTTCATCCGGGACGACAAAAAGCGCAATTTCTTCGGTCTTTGATATAGACCTTCTCGCCATTTATGTTTTTTCGCACAGTAAAAACTGTATTTTCCTAAAAAGAAAATACGGCTATGGTGTTTGTCAAAAACCGTAACATAGATTTCATTAGTTGGTTCGTTGACACCTACCTTATCACGAATTCGACGGCGAGCCGCAATTATCCTCGGCTTCTCAGTCAACAAGATTATACTTTTTGGCATGAGTGTTGCAAAAGTATCTCTGGAAATACGCTGAACTTTACCAGTTCCATCAAGCAAGCAAAAATATCCATCTAAAATAAAGTTCTGGCCAGTCGCCTTACGTTCAGCCACAGCCTGAAGAAGATACGGTTGGTTGTCTTCAATATCTGGAATAAGCTTATTTTGTGAGAATTCGATCTGCTTTTTTGTGCAATCAATTCACTGGTGGAGTAGCATTCTATACCGGTAGCTTCTTTGGCGAGTCTACAAAAATGTAATTTTCTGACTCCATGGACACCACTCAAAAAAATCATAATTGCCCCCCGAAAGAAATGCTATAACTCTGGTTCTGTCGCACTGTCCAAAAGAATTTGTGAAGCGACTGGCATTACCCCGGCCGCACGGAAAGATGGCTCAATGCAATGGTGGACTGTCCTGTATACGGGCCGTGATGCCGAGCAAGATGAAGAGGGCAGCTTTATATGGAAACTTAGAGATGAGCTTTCCTCCGTCCTCGATAAAGCAGATTTAAGCGGAATTGAATTGTATGTGAATACAGCTTCCGGTGAGGCTGATCGCAGATATTGGTGGCTAAATGCAAATCCGAAGATCTGGAGCTTTTCTGACATTGCTGTTGGTGAGGTTCAATCCTATACGCTCTACAATGAAAACGGGAATAAACGCCGCATCTTCCAAAACTTCCTTGATGCAAAAGCTGGTGATATGATCATAGGATATGAATCCAATCCAGTAAAGCAGATTGTAGCAATCGGTCGTATCAGCGCAGAACAAGATGGTGAGAAGCTGTTCTTCGAAAAAGTTGAAGGACTACTTCACCTATCGACTATGAGACACTAAAAGGATGCCCAGAACTGGAGCGTATGGAGTATTTTCAGAATCTACAGGGCAGTCTATTTAAACTTACCAGAGGCGAATACGATTTTATCCTCGATATAATCCGTGAAGAGAATCCTGTGATCGATGAGACTTCTATTGATACATATACCAAGGATGATTTCCTCAATGAGGTCTATATGGCTGAAAAACGCTACCAGAGTCTTGTGGCCGTTCTACGAAGCAAGAAGAATATCATTCTATAGGGCGCTCCCGGTGTTGGTAAGACATTCGCCGCAAGACGTCTAGCATAGTCCGTGATGGGTGAAAAAGACGATGGCTGTATTGAGTTCGTGCAATTCCATCAGAATTATTCTTATGCTACCATCCTATCAAGAAGTGGAAGTTTTTTCAAGCTAGGAAGTACATAATCATGAAAGAATCGATCCACAAAAACTACGACGACCCGCCGCTGTTTCTCAATGCAAAAATGGCGGCACAGGTTCTGGGAGTGTCGGTGTCCAGCGGATATGAGCTGATGCACGATCGGACTTTCCCACACTGCGGGTGGGCAGCCGCATGGTGGTTCCCAAGGAGCAATTCATCCAATGGGTAATCGCCCACGCGAAAGGAGGTGGCAGCTGATGCTCTGCTTCCCCTGTCAGCGTGACTCCAGATCCTTCCGCTTCCCAACCAGATCTGGAAGTACCATTTCAAGTACCCGGCCTTCTCCGTGCTGGCCTATCTCCACTACTGGTGTCATCGATCCCATTCTGGCAGAGCTGATGCAGCAAGGCCTCATCACACCGGACCTCATCCCGGTAAGTACCAACGAAAAGTTTTTCTCTCTGCCGGATGAAGTCTTCCACCTGAACCTTGGATGCGCTGCCATCGCCATCTATGCCTTCCTGCTCTATCGGGAGAACCGGAAGACCTATCAGTGTACGCTCAGCTATAAGACCATCGGACAAGCCATCGGTGCCAGCAACAACACCGTGCGCAAGTACGTGCTGGAGCTGGAGGCGGCCGGGCTCATCGCCACTAACCGCACCGTGGTGCTGGACGCCAACGGAAAAGAGCGCAACGGCAGTCTCCGCTACACCATCCTTCCGGTGCAAAATGCGGTGGAGCTGTATCACCAGCGGCAGCTGGCGGCACTGGATGCTGCCGCGGAACAACAGAAGGTGAAAAAACGCCTGTCCGCTTCCGCCCCGAAAGGAGGTGCTGCCCTATGACCATCCTGGCAGATCTGCTGGATCAGATCCTGGAGCAAGACCCCCATGCATCGGCAGAGTACTTCCTGGTGGCCAGGCAGTACATCCAGACCCAGTGGCAGGCTCTCCACGGGACGCCTATGCCGGAGGAAGCATTGACGCTGTACATGGCCGATCCGTCCTGCGGCGATCTCACGGAGGAACAAAAGGCCCTCGCGCACAGATGCCTGGGAGAGGTGCGCGGCAGCTTCCAGCGCACCATCTGGAATGTGATGCTGTGCGACCAGATGCTGAAAGACGACATCATCCGAAACCCCCGGGAGTTCCGCAGCCTGAATCGGCGGCGGTATGCCGGAGGCGGTGCGCCGGAGACGCGTTGTGAGCCCTTGTGTGCGCCTGGACAGGACAACCCCCCAGCACCAGAAGTACATCCCGAAGGCGTGTGACGGGGCTGTGCGGGAGAGCGGGACCATTTTCTGTGATCCCTCTCTCCCCCCTCGAAATCAGGCCATTTTGGGGCCTTTTCACCCAGCCGAAAATAAGGACAAGATAAAGGGGCGTGCACCTAAAAGGTACCGTTTCGCCCCAAAAACACCGGACCCGCAATGCGGGCCGGGGTACCACTGACCGCGGCGGTTTTGGCGGTTTGGTACCAAACAGGGTGCTCTTCATTTGAACAAATCGGGAAACGGCAGAGGATTGAGGGCCGTTTCCAACGTGATCCGAATTGGTACCGGAAGGAGGACCGGAAATGTTAGAAAAACGGGTAAAATCAGGGCTTGCGGTAACCCCGCGGCACCTGAAACTATGCGACGACAATCTGCGGCGTGCCGGCGTCGGCTCCCGCAATGACTTCGTGGAGCAGGCCATTGAGTTCTACTGCTCCCATCTGATGTCTCGGGAACTCTCCATGTTGGGTGGAAGAAGCCAAGTGCCCATGGAGCGGTTCGAGTCACTGTGCAGATCTCTGGGCACAGGGCAGTACAAACTGTCGGTGGAAATCGCCACCATGGCGCGCATCCTGGCGCGGATAGCGCAGGTGCCGGACAGCGAGATCCGCGCCATCCAGACGGACTGTGCTCAGGAAGTCAAGCGTCTGGGCTGCGCTCCCACATTCCTGCAAAGCTCCCGCTGGGAGCGGGACGGTCTCACGGCGGACGACAGCGCGCGCTTCTTTCTGGACGAGGGCCCGGAGGACGACGATCTCACGTAAAAGCAAATGATAACTTTCTCTTAACTCCGCCGCGTCTCTCTGGCTATTCCGCACACAAGTCGGTATTGTGTGTTGCAAAAGAAGGAGGCGGCACACATGAACGACTACATGAGAGCACTGCACCAGCGGTTCTTCCAAGAGCCTGACTGCACAGAGATCCGCCGGGAGCTGGAAACGCTGCGTCTCACGCTGCGGGACAAGCTGGACCGACAGGACCGGGAGACGCTGCTGAAACTGACGGACCTGGCCATCGAGCTGCGGGAGGACGTCTCCCTGGCGTCTTTCACCGCCGGGTTCCAGCTAGCACTGGGGATCGCCGGAGAGCTGACGCCATACTCGTTCGAAGACGATGAAGAGGAACGGGCACTGCGCCGACAGGAACAGGAAGAGCGATGAGCGTGCGTCGCTATATCAAAGAAAAGGAACCCGAGGAGCAGGAGGTGAACGAGTATGAGTAAACGGAGACCATCCGGGGATGGTATGGTCCGCAAACGAGAGGACGGACGCTGGGAGGGCCGCATCGTGGTGGGCCACAAGCAAAACGGCGAGCCCATCTTCCGGTACGTGCTGGCCAGGACGCAAAAGGAACTGCTGGCCAAGCTCCACCGTGACATGGACCTCTATCAGGACGCGCAGCTCACCGAGGACAGCCGCATGACCCTGGGCGAGTATCTGGACCGCTGGATGGAGGAATACGGTGCCGTCACCCTGCGCCCCAACACCCTGCGCAGCTACGAGCAATACATCCGGTGCTATGTGAAGCCCTACTTAGGCGGCAAGATCATCTCCCGCATCACCTGTCTGGATATCCAGAAGCTGTACCAGAAGCTGAAGAAAGAAGGACGGGTCCACGACCACCCGGAGTACGGATACGAGCTGTCGGACACCATGGTGCTCCGCATACACGCCATGCTCCACCGGTGTCTCAAAGACGCGGAACGGGACCACATCATCCCCTACAATCCCACAGACGGGACCAAGCTGCCTAAGAACAGCTACAAACTCAAGCAGGTCCTGGATCGGGAGCAGATGGACGCCTTCCTGGCGGCAGTGGACAAGAACGAGACCTGGCGGGACTTCTTCTACGCGGAGCTGACCACCAGTCTGCACCGGGGGTGAGATCTGCGGCCTCATGTGGAAGGACTTCGATGCAAGTACCGGAACGCTGAAGATCCTCCGCTCTGTGAATGCCCCCAAGCGAGGGGAGCTGGAGATCGGCAAAACCAAAACGGAACGGGGCAGGCGCGCTATCCGTCTCCCGCCCAGCACCATCCAGCGTCTGAAGGAGCGGAAGAAACATGCCATCAGCCAGTGGATCTTTCCGGATCCTCTGGCACCGGAGAAACCGGTGCGGCCAAGCGCCGCCTACTACTGGATGAAGGTACTGCTGAAAGAGGCGGGACTGCCGCACATCCACTTCCATGATTTACGCCATACTTTCGCCACCATGGCTCTTGAAAACGGAATGGACACCAAAATCCTCTCCGCTATGCTGGGCCATGTGTCGGCAGCGACCACGCTGGATATCTACACCCACATCACCGGAGATATGCTCAGTGAGGCCGCGGCTAAGATTGACCGTGGGCTGAGCAATGAAGTGGCGGAGGACACTTCGGAGGTAACACAGAACCCCCTTGCCGACTTCCAACCAGTCATGCGACGCCCCCGAAAGCCCGGAACCGGCTGCATCAACGAACTCAATGACCACCTCTTCGAGGGCCGCTATTCCCCCACCTGGCCGGAGGATGGCACAAAGCATTCCAAAGGCGTCTACGCCCACACCCGCGAGGAATGCGAGGAAAAGCTGAAGGTACTGATCCAACAGATGAATGCAAAGCAGGAGGCTATCCAGGACCGGATGAGAGGAATCCCATCGCCTGAGAAACTCACCAAGAAGCAGCGGCAGATCTGGGAATACATGAACTTCCACTCCGACGAGACAAATTACAGCGTGATTGCCAGGGGTGCAACGGTGACCCGGCATACGGTGACCAAGTGGTATGAGATGATCCAGGGGACGGTAACTTATGCAGTGTAAAATGACAAAAGTGGTTTATCCCATATTATGTTACAAACCACTTTTATCTTCCAAACAGCCGGTTTACTTAGGTCAGTATATCGTCCGGTGGGAAATCCAGAATTTCGATATTTCCAACATTGATGATACCACTATCATCTAACACCACATCGGATGTCTGGACGAATAATGTTCTCTCCATTCTATTTCTACTTAGAATTGATGATATCCGCCACTCGCCAAGGTTACAAATACACTAAATACAATATTGTATTTAGTGTAT
>NZ_KI271699.1:0-2439 GCF_000469445.2 Oscillibacter sp. KLE 1745
GCAGCGCGTAGCGAAGCGGAACGCGCGGAAAGAGAAGCTGGTCAAATGCGTTCTTGCACCCCGACCCCCTCCGCACCATCCGCCACGGGACGGCAGTATCGACCTCACAGAAGGCCCAAGCGTGCCCGAAGGCAAGGCCAAATCGGAGCAGGCACTGGTACGCCGACCCCCGTACGCGCGGAGGGCCACTGCACCGGAGCGCGCCCGGCGCCTTTTTCTCTTACACCGGGCGCGGCGCGTTCTCTTTTTGGCGCAACCAAAAAGAGAATGGGGGGCGCATTGCCCAGCTGGCACCCCAGCTGAATCCCCCGGGCGGTTGATAACCGCCCCTACGGTCCTGCAGGGGTCCGGCGGAAATCCGGCGGGCGGACACACAGTTCCGCCCCTACCGCTCCCGGCAGACCAGCTCATCCAGCGACAGGCCGTAGAAATCCGCCAGGGCAATCAGTGTGGACAGGGTCGGTTCCCGCTCTCCACGCTCATACGTCTGATAGGCCCGCCAACCGATGCCGATGATTTTTGCCAGCTCGGTTTGTTTCAGGCCCCTTTGCTTTCTCAGTTGAAGAAGGTGTTCTGCAAACGTCATAATTCCTCTTCCGCTCTTGACAGACACAAATATGTCTGCTATGATACGTACTATAAAAGACACAATCGTGTCTGTCAAACAAATTCAGGAGTGATCCCCTATGTCCGATTACATCGACATCCTGCTCACCGCCCTGGAGGACGAGCTGTACCCCTCTCTGGGCAAGGACTACTTCCTCCCCCTCCAGCAGGCGAACGACGCCTTGACCGCGCTTTCCGCCACCCTCACCGATCAGCAGCGTGCGCTGCTGGATTCCTATGAGGACGCCTCCGCCGCCGCAGGCAGCGCCTATCAGGACGCCTACGCCCGCAGGGCCTTCCTCCTCGCGCGGGAGGTCTACCGTTAAACGGCCTCGCCGTACAGCGCCCAGGTGTTGCTGCCGGTGACGGCCACATCCGCGAACTGCCCGATCAGGGCCTTGTCCCCTTTCAGCCGCACCAGACGGTTGCCCTCCGTCCGGGAGGTCAGGGGGTACTCCGGGTCGTCGCTCTCGCCGTCCACCAGCACCCGCACCGTTTTGCCCACATAGGCGGCGTGGAGCTTGGCGGACATATTGTTCTGGACCTCCAGGAGCCTGTCAAACCACTTCTGCTTCTCCGCCCGGGTGGCCGGGTCCGGCATGGCCGCGGCCTTGGTGCCGGGGCGGGGGGAGTAGATGAAGGTGAACAGGGCGTCAAACCCCACCTCCTCCACCAGAGACACGGTGTCCATGGCCTCCGCCTCCGTCTCGCCGGGGAAGCCGATGATGACGTCGGAGGTCAATACCAGCCCGGGCATGACCCGCTTGGCGTAGTTCACCAGATCCAGGTACTGCTGCCGGGTGTAGCGGCGGTTCATCTCTTTCAGGACCCGGTCGTTGCCGGACTGGAAGGGCAGGTGCAGCTGCTTGGCCACATGAGAGCTTGCGGCCATCACGTCAAACAGCCGGGGCGTGGCGTCCTTGGGGTGGCTGGACATGAAGCGGATGAGATATTCCCCCGGGATCCGGTCGATGTCCGCCAGCAGGTCCGGGAAGTGGTAATCCAAATCCAGATCGTTGCCGTAGGAGTTCACGTTCTGGCCCAGCAGGGTGATGTCCTTGTACCCCGCCTCCACCAGCTGCCGGACCTCCGCCAGCACGGCCTGGGGGTCCCGGCTCCGCTCCCGGCCCCGGACATAGGGCACGATGCAGTAGGAGCAGAAGTTGTTGCATCCGTACATGATGGAGACCCAGGCCTTCACGCCCTTCTCCCGCACCACGGGGATGCCCTCGGCAATGGTGCCGTGCTCGTCCTGGACGGAAAAGACCCGCTTCTTCGTCTCATACACCTGCCACAAAAGCTCCGGGAACTTCCACAGGGCCTGGGGGCCGAACACCAGATCCACGTGGGGATAGGACTTTTTGATCCGCTCCGACACCCGGGGCTCCTGGGCCATGCAGCCGCACAGGCAGATCACCTGCTCCGGATTCTCCTTCTTGGTGTGGGTCAGGGCGCCCAGGTTGCCGAACACCCGGTCCTCCGCGTGCTCCCGGATGGCGCAGGTGTTCAGGAGCACCAGATCGGCCTCCTTCGGGTCCTGGGTGAGGGTGAAGCCGCTTGCCTCCAGCATCCCCATGAGCTTCTGTCCGTCCGCCACATTCTGCTGGCAGCCGAAGGTGTCCACACAGGCCGCGGGGTGAGCCTCCCGGGCGGCGAACAGGCCGCGGATCTTCTCCTCAAACTCCCGCTGGCGGTCCAGGTCCGCCTGGGGGATCAATACGTTTTCGCGTTCCAAATCAGTTCCTCCAAATGCAGATACTTTAACTAAAATATCATAGCACACCAGAAAACAAAGCACAAGCAGGAAAAAGGTACCAGTTCCGGAGAAGCCGG
>NZ_KI271700.1:0-14478 GCF_000469445.2 Oscillibacter sp. KLE 1745
CGAGGCGGCGGAGACCGCCCTGCGGGAGCTGGGCCTGGTGGCCCCCGCGGAGACGCCGCCCGCCCCGGCGGAGGAGCGGCCCGTCTATCAGCGCGCCGACGTGGCGGAGCGGCTAGAGCACAGCAAGGCGTTCCAGGCCCTCACCCGGCAGGTGGAGGTGAAGCTGGGCAAAAAGCTGACCACCCCGGACGTGGGGATCCTGCTGGGACTGACGGACTATCTGGGCCTGCCGGAGGGCGTGGTCTATCTGCTGGTGTGCCACTGTGTAGAGCGGGTGCAGCGCCGATTCGGCGAGGGCCGCCGCCCCGGCATGAAGCAGATCGAAAAGGAGGGCTACGCCTGGGCCCGCATGGGGATCGACACCCAGGCGGCGGCGGATGCCTATCTCCGGACCTATGCCCAGCGCCAGGGGGTCCTGCCCCAGTATATGAAGGCGCTGCAGCTGGGGGACCGGCCCCCCGCGCCTTCGGAGGAGAAGTACATCCTCGCCTGGCAGGAGATGGGCTTTGGCCCGGAGGCCGTGGCCCTGGCCTATGACAAAACGGTGCTGAAGTGCCATGAGCTGAAGTGGGCCTATTGCAACGGCATTTTGAAGAAGTGGAACGAGGCGGGCCTCCACACGGTGGAGGAGATTCAGGCGGGGGACCGTCCGGCGGCCCGCAGGGGGGACCAGCAGTCCCCCAGGGACACGGAGACGGAGATGCGCAGATATATGCAGGAGCTGCATCGGAACAGGAGGTGATGAGCGGTGGCGTATGACGGAAAGGTGATGCGCTTGGCCCTCCAGCGGTTCGAGGAGGACCGCCAGAGGCGGCAGGCCCAGTATCAGGAGCGGCGGGAACGGATTTTTGCCCGCCAGCCACGCCTGCGGGAGATCGACGGGGAGCTTCGCTCCACCATGAGCCGCATCATCACCAGTGCGCTCCGCCACGGCACGGACCCCCGGTCCGCGGTGGCAGTGCTGCGGGATGAAAATCTGAGCCTCCAGGCAGAGAAGCGGGAGCTTCTGCAGAAGATGGGCCTGCCGGAGGATGCTCTGGAGGAGACGCCCGCCTGCGCCCTCTGCGGGGACACGGGCTACCGCAACGGCCGGGTGTGCCGCTGCCTGCGGGGCTATTACGCCCGGGAGCAGCAGAAGGAGCTGTCCCGGATGCTGGACCTGGGGCACCAGAGCTTTGACACCTTCTCCACAGACTGGTACCCGGACCGCTATGACCCGAACATCGGCGTCACCGTCCGGCAGCACATGGAGATGATCTACGACATCTGCGCGGATTTTGCCCACCAGTTCGGCAAGCGCCCGGCGAACCTCCTGCTCTTCGGCGCACCCGGACTGGGAAAGACCCACCTCTCCGCCGCCATTGCCCGGGAGGTCAGCGAGAAGGGGCATTCGGTGGTTTATGACACCGCGGGCCACATCTTCGCACAATTCGAGCAGCAGAAGTTCACCCGGGAAGAGGAGGCCGACGACCACGTGGAGCGAGTGCTGAACTGCGATCTGCTGATTCTGGACGATCTGGGATCCGAGATGACCACATCCTTCGTTCAGAGCGCCCTGTACCAGATTGTCAACACCCGCCAGATGGAGCGCCGCTCCACCATCATCAGCACAAACCTGACGCCGGGAGAGCTGGCCCGGCGGTACACGCCCCAGATCGCCTCCCGGATTGAAGGGGAATATACCCTGCTGCCCTTTGCGGGAGAGGATATCCGGAAGCTGAAAAAGGAACGTGCCCGGGGGAATTGAATCGACATGGAAAAAGGTCCCGGCCAATGGCCGGGACCTTTTTGACTGCTGTTTTCGGATGGTCAGAACTGGGGGAGTTTCCGCACCACGGCGGCGCAGCGGGCGCAGAGGGTGGGGTGATCCGCGTCGGCGCCCACAGTGGGGCTGTGCATCCAGCACCGCTCGCACTTGTCGCCTCTGGCCTCGCTGACTTCCACGGTGAGGCCGGGGAAGTTGGCACCCTGGCCCACAGTGGAGGCGGCATCGGGCTCCGCACTGGAGACCTGGCAGTCGGAGACGATGAAGAGCTCTGCCAGGTTCAGGCCCATCACCTGCACCAGGGCGGCAGACGCCGCGTCGTCCCCAGCGTGGAGGGCCACGTGGGCCTCCAGGGCCTTGCCGATTTTCTTCTCGGCCCGGGCGGCCTCCAGCACGGCGTTCACGTCGTCGCGCAGCTTTTCCACGGCGGACCACTTCTCCATGGCGGTCTCATCCAGGGCGTAGTCGGTGAAGGGCTTGTTCATGTCGTTGAACACCACGTTCCGACCATCGTCGCCGCTGCGGTGGGGCATAGAGAGCCAGATCTCATCGCAGGTGAAGCACAGGATGGGGGCCATCAGCTTGGTCATGGTGTCCAGAATCAGGAACAGGGCGGTCTGGGCGCTGCGGCGCTTGGCGCCGTCCTTTTCCTCGCAGTACAGACGGTCCTTGATGATGTCCAGATAGAAGTTGGACATGTCCACCACGCAGAAGTCGTTCACCGCGTGGGTGACCACCAGGAACTCATAGTCGTTGTACGCCTTGGCGCACTTCTCCATCAGGGCGTTCAGGCGGGTGACGGCCCAGCGGTCCAGTTCCTCCATCTCCGCGGGCGCCGTCAGCTGGTCGGCGTCAAAGCCGTCCAGATTGCCCAGGCAGTACCGGGCGGTGTTGCGGAACTTGAGGTAGTTCTGGCTGAGCTGCTTGAAGATCTCGTGAGAGCAGCGGACGTCGGCGTGGTAGTCGGCGCTGGCGGCCCACAGGCGCAGCAGGTCCGCGCCATACTGGTTGATGATCTCTGCCGGGTCCATGCCATTGCCCAGGGACTTGTGCATGGCTCTGCCCTCGCCGTCCACGGTCCAGCCGTGGGTGACGCACTCCTTGAAGGGCGCGCCCTGGCCGAAGGCGCCCACGGCGGTCAGCAGCGCCGACTGGAACCAGCCGCGGTACTGGTCCAGGCCCTCCAGATACATGGTGGCGGGCCAGAAGCCCTGGTCCTTCTTCATGGCGGCGAAGTGGGAGGAACCGGAGTCGAACCAGCCGTCCAGGGTATCGGTCTCCTTGGTGAAGCCGGCTTTGGCACCGCAGTGGGGGCAGGCGAAGCCCTCCGGCAGGATCTCCTCCGCCTCCTTGGCGAACCAGGCGTTGGAGCCTTCGGCGGCGAAGAGCTTGGAGATGGCGTCGATGGTCTCATCGGTGCAGATGGGCTTGCCGCAGTCCTTGCAGTAGAACACGGGAATGGGCAGGCCCCACTTGCGCTGGCGGGAGATGCACCAATCGTTGCGCTCTCGGATCATGGACTTCATCCGGTCAATGCCCCAGCCGGGCACCCAGCGCACATCGTCGCACGCGGCGACGGCCTGTTCCTTGAAGGACTCCACGGAGCAGAACCACTGGGGCGTGGCCCGGAAGATGATGGGGCCCTTGCAGCGCCAGCAGTGGGGATAGCTGTGGATGATGTCCTCGCTGGCGAAGAGCATGCCGCTCTCCTTCATGTCCGCCAGGATGACGGGGTTGGACTCATCGGTCTTCATACCGGCGTACTTGCCGGCGTACTCCGTGTGGCGGCCCTGGTCGTCCACGGGAACTACCATCTCCACGCCGTAGCGCTTGCAGGTCTCGTAGTCATCCGCGCCGAAGCCGGGGGCCGTGTGGACGCAGCCGGTGCCGGAGTCCATGGTGACGTAATCCGCCAGCAGCAGGCGGGAGGTCTTGGGCAGGAAGGGGTGGTCCGCCAGCATGTTCTCAAAGAAGGCGCCGGGATGGGTCTCCGCCACCTCCCAGGTGTCGAAGCCGCCCAAGTGCATGACCTTCTCCACCAAAGCCTCGGCCATGATATAGGCCTCGCCGTTGGGGGCCTTCACCACAGCGTAGGACTCGTCGGGATGCAGGGCGATGGCCAGGTTGCCCGGCAGGGTCCAGATGGTGGTGGTCCAGATCACGAAGAACAGCTTGTCATAACCGGAAAGCTTTCCGCAATCGTCGTGCATGGGGAACTTCACATACACAGTGGTGCAAGGGTCGTCCTGATACTCGATCTCCGCCTCCGCCAGGGCGGTCTCGTCGTGGGGGCACCAGTAGACGGGCTTGAAATCCTTGTAGATATAGCCCTTCTTGTACATGGCACCGAACACCTTCACCTCCTCAGCCTCAAAGCCGGGGTTCATGGTGAGGTAGGGGTGCTCCCAGTCGCCGATGACGCCCATGCGCTTGAAGGCGTCCATCTGCACGCCCACATAATGCTGGGCAAAGTCATGGCAGGCGGAGCGGAAGTCCGGAATGCTCATAGCCTTGTGGTTCAGCTTGTTCTGCTTGATAATGGCGGACTCGATGGGCATACCGTGGTTGTCCCAGCCGGGGATATAGGGGGTGTAGTAGCCCCGCATGGCGTAGGATCGGGTGATGATATCCTTGAGGGCCTTGTTCATGGCGGTGCCCATGTGGATGCCGCCGTTGGAAAAGGGCGGGCCGTCGTGGAGATTGAAGAGGGGCTTGCCCTCGTTCTTCTTCAGCAGCTCGTTGTACACGTCCTGCTCCTGCCAGCGCTTGAGCATCTCCGGCTCCCGCTTGGGCAGGCCCGCCCGCATGGGGAAGTCGGTCTTGGGCAGATTGATGGTCTTGTTGTAGTCCATATCTTTCCTCCTATTTCCATTCTGTTTGCTGAATTTTTATTGATATTGGGTAATGACGGTTTTACAGCTCCGGCAGAGGTAAGCCCGGGGGCGGACAACCAGCCCCAGCTTTCCACCCAGAAGCAAATCTCCCTTCCTGGCGGGAAGGGGAAGGCCTGACACCTCCTCTGACCAGAAAACGGGGGAGCGGCTGCTGAGAAAGCCCTCCTGCATTTGCTGCTGACAATACGGACACTTCATAAAGCTCCTCCTGTTCCAGCTCCTATTTGCTATCTTTTTTGGAGGTTTCAATCAAGCTGCACGGGAAGGTGACAAGGCCGCATTCCCGGCAGAGCATGGCATGGGGAAATTCCGGGAACGGATCCCGTGTAAACACGCTGGTGGTGTCATCGCCAATGGGGCCCAGCTCCACGGTGTCTGTGGGGGCCCGAAAGAATCGGAGCTCCTGCTGCGTCCAGAAAGGGTAATTCCGGGTGTGCAGAGTTCCCTCTTCCATTTCCTTTCCGCAGTTTGGGCATTTCACCAGAATACACATCCCTTCAGAAAACAAAAACGCCTTGCCTCTTTTTCAAGAGACAAAGCGTTTGCAAACACTCTGCGGTACCACTCTCGCTGCTGCGCCCTTGCGGGAAACAGCCCCTCACAGCCCGCTGCCACGGGCCGATGCTGTAACGGGCATCAATCGTCCACGCTTACTCGCGTCGTCTTTCAGCAGGAGGCTCCAAGGTGATTTTCGCCGCAGCTCCCGTCCGCCTTGCACCAAACGGCGGCTCTCTTTGCAGGAGGGATGCCGGTTACTCGTCCTTTTCCACGCCGGAATGTTCCATTTACCGGACTATCGTATCACATTTTCGCCGTTTGTCAAGGCGGTTTTTGCAAAAGATACCCGTTTTAGCCCGGGGCGACCGTATCCGGGACCAAATCCCATCCCAGCCATCGGCCCTGCGCGTCATAGTTCCGGGCGGTGCGGCTGGCCCGGCAGTAGAGCTCCAGCACATCGTGACAGTATGCGGGCAGGGAGCCGACACCGGTGGACACCATCCGGCAGTTGCCCTCTATGCCGTCCAGGCGGCAGATGCCCTCGGCGTCCAGGGACCAGGAAAAGGAGTTCCCGGCCTGCGGATCGGAGAAGGTGACGGTATAGGTGGTCTCCGCATCCAGCGGCGCATCGGTGGGGACGATCACCGCCCCCTTCGAGGAGGGATATGGGCTGTTCCAGAGAAGGGACCAGAGATCCAGATAGGCCGCCTCCCCGGCACCGTCCATGGTCCAGCCGTCGGGGCCGGTAATGGACACATGGGGCAGGGCGGCCCCGCCAGCTGTGGGATCTGAAAGGGGGACTGTGTCTTCCAGCGAGGCCGGGACATAGACAAGGTCCATCTCAATCTCCAGGGCACCGTCCCGAAACGTCACGGCGCAGAACTGTTCCTGATCCTCGTCCGTGCCGTGATAGCGGTAGATCAGCCGGACCGGGCCGGGCCCCTCCTGCTCCACCGCAGCCAGGAACAGGCCCGATGCGTCGATGTATTCGGACGGCGTCACACAACAGATGGCGCCGTCTGTCCGCCGGAAGTAAAAGGAAAACGCGCCCTGCCACTCGGCGATCTCCCAGACCAGTTCCGCCGTTCCGTCCCCGTCCAGGTCCAGGGCCACCGGGTCCATCCTGGCGGTGAGGACCTGCAAGTCCCCGGCAGTGTCGAACCAGTAGTAATCATAGGAGTAAACGCCGGAGCAGTGCCCGTCGGTCCGCAGCAGAAAGCCATCGTGCCCCAGAATACCGGAGCAGGCGGTAAGGGCGGCGGTTTCCGCGTAATTGGGGCCCTGGTCTGCGCCGCGGTACAGGCGGGCAAATCGGATCCACCCGGCGCCAGGGCGCAAAAAAGCGCCATCGATCAGGCCCTCCGCTGTAACGTAGAGCCTGACGATGGTGTTGTCTTTTAATGTACATTCCGCCAGAACGGATGCCATCTCCGCCTGGTCCACAGGGTCCAGGGTGCCGCCCCCCACCCGGACGGGATTGGCAGACGCCCGGGTATCCACCGGCTCCAGGTCCAACAGGGAGATAATCTGGACCGGCGTCTCTTCATAGAGCAGGGATTCCTCCTCCAGCGTCTGCGGAGGAGGGACTTCGCCGGGCGGAGCGGCGGGGGAGCGGGCGGCGGCAAAGACCGTCAGTGCGGTGGCCAGCAGGAGACACAGCAGTGCTGGCCCGCGTTTTTGCCACATGGATCAAAAAGCCTCCTTAGGCGGCTGAAGCCGCCGGGATATGGACGAAAAGGCCCCGCAGGGTCATTGATAACGGTATTGCTTGCAGGCGTATTGGTCCACGCAGCTCAAAAACATCTCGTGGCTGCGGAACTCCAGCAGCTGGCAGTCCTTCTCCTCGTGGAAGGAGACAATGCGCCGCTTGGTATCCACCCACATGCGCCAGAGCGTGGCGGCAGCCGGATTTTGCTCCATGGAAAAAGGCCCCCTTTGATGTAAAATCTCCCTCTGCTTTATAAGACGATCAAGAATGCCGTTTTGTTTCACGGAGGACCAAAAAATTTTTGAAGCTCCGTGTCAGGAGACTTCGGTCTGGCGCTCCATCTCTGCTGCAACGTCTGCCCGGAAGGCATCCCAGGCATCCGGATGCTCCACATAATAGAGGGGACACAGCTTCTCCGTCACGTCGTAGTGGCGGATCACATCAGTGTCCGGATCCAGATCGAAGGTCCGGCACAGCCAGGCCGTCAGCTCCACCACCTGCTGGTAGGCGGCCGGGGAGAATGCCCCGGTCTCGTCCGGGTGGCAGACCTCGATGGCCACGGTGTCCTCGTTGCGGATATTGGAGGCGTAGGCGATCTCCGTCAGGGGAATGCACTGGATGACCTCACCCTCCAGCCCCACGATGAAGTGGCTGGAGGCGTATGTCTCCGTCTCCCCAGAGGACAGGGATTCAAAGTAGTTCCGGTTGGCCTTCGCCGTGGTGCCGGGGTTGCCCACGTAGTGGATCACAATCCCATCGATCTTCTCCAGGGGCGTGCCGGGCCGGGACCAGGGGTTCACGGTGAGGAGGTCCGCCTGCACATAGTCCGGCACCTCCACGCCCTCTCCCGGAAGGCCCCGGCCGGCCCACAGCCAGACGGCGGCGCCCACAGCGGCAAAGATCAGCAGCAGGCATAAAGCGGCAAAACGGGGATTCCGGCGCCGCCGCGTTCTTGCCCCCCTCATGCCGGGGAGACCATGGCGGAAGTGGTGTCCTCCGTGTAGACCACCGCATTCTCACCCGTGTGCGGAACCTCCTGCCAGATGGAGGAGCCGTCCGCCCCATAGTCCTCCGGATACAGCTGCCGGTAGGTGACGAGATCTGCCCTCGTCACCAGGCCGAGGCGCTCCAGGCAGTCCACCGTCTCCGTCATGGCAGGGGTCACATGGACAGAGATCCAGTCGTAACGCTCCTTGTCTGCACTTTCAAAGTCCAGCCCCAGGTCCATGGCATAGCTGCTGCCGCTGTCGCCGGAGAACCAGTCGTAATCCCCCCAGTTCCCGGCGGTCAGATCCCGGCCCACTGCCTTGAGAATGGCGTCACCCTCCCGGCTGCCCAGTTCGTAGCCCTCGCCACGAGTGTCAATGTACAGGCTGCCGCCGCTCACCGTCCAGAAATCGTCATCCAGATGGAGGCGCCGGGCTTTTACAGTATCGCTGTTCACGAACTGGTCCAGCAGATAATCATAGGTCTCTGGCTGGGCCAGTCGGTCCCGGGTAATGAGCAGGGAGTACCAGCGGTCTATCCGGGTGCCGCTTTTCAGAGTATAGGTGAGATTCAGGCCGGTGTATGCCGTGTTGGGGGTCTCATCCTCAGACCAGGTGGAAGATCTGCGGGCCTCCATCTCCCGAACATAGGATTCGTCGGCAACCACCGTTTGATGGAGGGCCCTGACCTGCTCCAGCAGGTCCGCGTCCTTCTCCGGCGTGAGCGTGTAGGTGTTGTCGGCAATCCGGATCTCCAGGGTCTGGATCTGGGAGGCCTCCGGCACCCGGTCCGCCACACCCAGCAGGTCGAAATGCAGCACACAGCAGACCAGGGCACAGCCCGCCAGCACAATGCCCAGGCCCTTCCAGCTGCCCCGGAACACCTTGAAGGCCTTGGCCAGCAGCATGGAGGCGCCGTAATACCCGATGGCCCCTGCCGCCAGCAGGCAGACCACCATGGGCAGCGTGTCGTAGTATTCCCCCTGCTGGAAGCCATACCAGAACAGGGAGTAGAGGAACTGGCCGCCCAGCAGGGCACAGAGCCCTGCCACACCGTACCGGAACACCGGCCGCAGCCAGCCCACGGCCACCACGTCGCCGGCGGTCTCACTGCGGCGCCTGCGGTAGAGGATGAGGGCCAGGGCAGCCAGCGCCAGTCCTACCAGGGCGTAGACGCCGATCAGCCAGAAGCTCTCCAGGTCTGCGGAGGTCAAAAGGCGGGAGGTGTAAGGCGTTCCATCGGGGAACGTCTGCTGGACCTCCACATACTGCCGGACGCACCGGACGTTGTTGACCAGATACACGGTGGGGGAGAGCCACTCCACCACCCCGGTGTAATAAGTGGAAAAGCCGAAGATGAACCCTTGGGCGAAGGAGGAGATCAGCCAGTCCAGCAGCACCGCCAGGAAGTGGAGCAGGGCGTACAGCGGCGGCATGGTGAAGGCGTTGCCGGTGATGAAGGCCACGAAGGTGGCGCTGGAGAAGTAGAAGAAGCTCTCACCCAGCACTGCCAGGACGGTGACGGCCAGCCCCTTGGCGTCAAAGGCCCCGCCGCACAGGGAGACCACGACGCACAGGACCCCGGTGACCGCGTAGGGAATCAGGGTCATGGAGAGGCCGGAGAGGAAGTTGGTGAGGAACAGCCCTTCCCGCCGGATAGGCAGGGTGTGCATCAGCCCCACGCTGCGGGCGTTGTATAGATAGCTCCACACCGCCATGGCACAGAGGGCGGCGTAGACCAGATTGATGACGGGCACGGCGCTCACCGCATCATAGTACATACCGGTGAAGTCCGGTGCGGAGAGGACGTTCCAGCCCCGGTGCACCATATCCAGCAGCACCGCCAGAGGGAACAGAGCGCCGACAAAGGACGCCAGGCCCCACAGCGGCCAGAACCGGGTCAGGTTCTTGCGGAACAGCGTGGCGTTAAAGTACGATGTCTTTGACTGCATAGTCCGCACCTCCCAGCTCATAAATAAAGATCTCCTCCAGGGTCAGGGGCACTGCGTCCACCAGCAGGGGACTGTACGCCGCCAGACGGTCCTCTGCCTCCTGGGCGCTCATCCGCATGATGAAGGTATGGATGCGGCCGATTTGGCTGGCGT
Source organism: Oscillibacter sp. KLE 1745 (assembly GCF_000469445.2). Classification (NCBI taxonomy): domain Bacteria; kingdom Bacillati; phylum Bacillota; class Clostridia; order Eubacteriales; family Oscillospiraceae; genus Oscillibacter; species Oscillibacter sp. KLE 1745. The sequence goes on from NZ_KI271700.1 coordinate 9,957, forward strand.
GGAGCACCGGCAGGTCCGACGGCACCTCCGTCATCCCGTCGGGGAACACCACCTGCAGCTTTACCATGTTGTCCTGCAGCTGGGCCAGGGACCGCTCCAGCAGCACGCGGCCGTGGTCCATGATGCCCACGTGGTCGCAGACGTCCTCCAGCTCCCGCAGGTTGTGGGAAGAAACCAGCACCGTGGTGCCTCGCTGGGCCACATCCGCCAGCACCAGAGACCACACCTGCCGGCGCATCACCGGGTCCAGACCGTCCACCGGCTCATCCAGGATCAGGTAGTCCGGCATGCAGCACAGGGCCAGCCAGAAGGCCGCCTGCTTCTGCATACCCTTGCTGAGGCGGCGGATAGGCCGTTTTTCATCCAGCTGAAAGACCTCCTTCAGCTTTTCATACCGCTCCATGGAAAAAGCGGGATAAAATCCGCGGTAAAAGCGCATCATATCCCGAATGGAGGACTGAAGGAAGTAGTACCAGTCGTCAGGGATGGCGGCGATCCGCGCCTTCAGAGCGGCGTTCTCCCACACATCCTCGCCGCCGATGCGCACCGTGCCCGCGTCCTGGCGGAAGATGCCCGTCAGGTGGCGGATCAGGGTGGACTTACCGGCGCCGTTGGGACCCACCAGGCCGTAGACGCTGCCCGCCGGCACCGACAGCGCGGCGCCGTCCAGGGCTGCGAAGCCGTCGAACCGCTTCACCAGGCCATTCACTTCGATCATGACGGACGCGCCTCCTTCACCAGATTCAGCAGCTCCTGCTGGCTTACCCCTAGATACCGCAGCTCGGAGAGGAGCTCCCGCACCTGGGTCAGCAGCTCCGCCCGCCGGGCGGAGTCCGCCGCCGCGAACGCGGCGGCGAAGCTTCCCTTGCCGGGGACCGAGTAGATGTATCCCTCGCCCTCCAGCTCGTTATAAGCTCGCTGGATGGTATTGGGATTGATGGCCAGCTGGGCGGCCAGCGCCCGCACTGAGGGCAGCTTTTCGTCCGCGCTCAGCGCACCGGTGACGATCAGCTTCCGCAGTCCGTCCCGGATCTGCTCGTAAATGGGCCGGGAGTCCCGATAATTCAGGCTGATCATCCGCTCACCTTCCCTTCCGCGGGGCTGCGGTGCAGCCCCTGCAACTGTATTAACCGTATTAGTACGGTTAGATTATCATGAGAAGAAGCGGTTTGTCAAGCCCATTCGGGGGACAAAAACGGGGAATTTTCCGCCGATCCGGGGAAAACTCCACATTTTTATCTTTACAACTGGGAATTTCTGTGGTATCATGCAACAGCACGTGTATGTGCGGCCCCAGCCCTTCGCTCCGTGGACTTTCACCGATCCCGGGGCGCAGCCCTGCGGGTATATATGAAGAAAGGTGGAAATTTTCATGCTGCGCAAAGAACAGAAGACCGCGATCATCGACGCCAACCGCACCCACGAGGGGGACACCGGCTCTCCCGAGGTCCAGGTGGCCATCCTCACCGAGCGGATCAACGTGCTGACCGAGCACATGCGGAACAACCCCCAGGACAAGCATTCCAACCGCGGCCTGCTGCAGATGGTCGGCAAGCGCCGCCGTCTGCTGGACTACCTCCAGAAGAAGGACATCGAGCGCTATCGTGCCCTCATCGCCAAGCTGGGCATCCGGAAGTGAGTCAATGTGGAGGGTGGTGCGCCTTTGCCGCACCACCCTCTTCCCGCATTCTTTCAACGCCCGCGGGCAGGCCGATCTTTTAGCAGTTGAAGGAGGGACCGGGGATCCGGCCGTTGCTTCAAGTGCTAAATGGTTTGGCTCCCGCGGAGATCATACGAAAAAGGAGACCAGACATGTCAACCATTATCACCAAGAGACAATTCCCCAACTACCACAAGTACGAGATGGAGCTGGCGGGCCGCCCCCTGACCATGGAGGTGGGCAAGCTGGCGGAGCTGGCCAACGCCGCCGTCATGGTGGGCTACGGCGACACCCGGGTGCTCTGCTGCGTCACTGCGGCGCCCCGCCCCCGGGACGGCATCGACTTCCTCCCCCTGAGCGTAGATTTTGAGGAGAAGCTGTACTCCGTGGGCCGCATCCCCGGTTCCTTCAACCGGCGGGAGGGCCGCCCCGGCGAGAAGGGCATCCTAACCAGCCGTGTCATCGACCGGCCCATCCGGCCCCTGTTCCCCTCCGACTTCCGCAATGACGTGTCCGTCATGTGCACGGTCATGAGCGTGGACCACGACTGCACGCCGGAGATCGCCGCCCTGATCGGCACCTCCGCCGCCCTGGCCATCTCCGACATCCCCTGGAACGGCCCCGTGGGCGCCCTGAAGGTGGGCCTTGTGGACGGCAAGCTGGTGTTCAACCCCGACAGCGAGCAGCGCAAGGTCAGCGACCTGGACGTCACCGTGGTCTCCACCCGCAAAAAGGTGGTCATGATCGAGGCCGGCGCCAACGAGGTCCCCAACGACAAGATGTTCGAGGCCATCAAGATGGCCCATGAGGAGAATCAGAAGATCATCGCCCTGATCGATCAGATGGTCTCCGAGGTGGGCAAGCCCAAGTTTGAGTATCCTCACGCGGATTTCAACCAGGAGCTGTTCGACAAGATCGTGGCGGACTTCATGGACGAGGCCAAGGCCGCCATGGACACCGACGACAAGAACATCCGGGAGGCCCGCTGGAACGCCATGATCGAGAAGTGGCACGAGAAGTATCTGGAGGAATATCCGGATATGGACCAGTACCTGGAGGAGTTCACCTACAAGTTCCAGAAGAAGATCGTCAAGCAGTGGCTTCTGGAGGGCCACCGCGTGGACGGCCGCCAGAAGAACGAGATCCGGCCCCTGGCCGCCGAGGTGGGCGTGCTGCCCCGGACCCACGGCTCCGGCCTCTTCACCCGCGGCCAGACCCAGGTGCTTTCCGTCTGCACCCTGGACACCCTCTCCGCCAACCAGAAGCTGGACACCATCTGGGAGGAGACGGAGAAGCGGTATATGCACCACTACAACTTCCCCGGCTACTCCGTGGGCGAGGCCAAGCCTGCCCGTTCCCCCGGCCGCCGGGAGATCGGCCACGGTGCTCTGGCGGAGCGGGCTCTGGTGCCCGTGCTCCCCTCTGTGGAGGAGTTCCCCTACGCCATCCGCGTGGTTAGTGAGGTGCTGAGCTCCAACGGCTCCACCTCCCAGGGCTCCATCTGCGGCTCCACCCTGGCCCTGATGGACGCCGGCGTGCCCATCAAGGCCCCTGTGGCCGGCATCTCCTGCGGCCTGATCCAGGATGACGACGGCTCCTTCACCACCTTCATCGACATCCAGGGCGTGGAGGATTTCCACGGCGAGATGGACTTCAAGGTGGGCGGTACCAAGAAGGGCATCACCGCCATCCAGATGGACCTGAAGAACGACGGCCTGACCATGGAGATCATCAAGGAGGCCCTGGACATCACCTATGACGCCCGGTGCGAGATCCTGGATCAGATCATGCTGCCCGCCATCTCCGAGCCCCGCAAGGAGGTCAGCAAGTACGCGCCCAAGATGCTGACCATGCACATCGACCCCTCCAAGATCCGGGAGGTCATCGGCTCCGGCGGCAAGGTTATCCAGAAGATCGTGGCCGACACCGGCGCCAAGATCGACATCAACGACGACGGTTCCATCTTCATCGCCGGCGTGGACGCCGCCAGCTGCGACGCCGCCAAGAAGTGCATTGACGACATCGTGTTCGTCCCGGAGGTGGGCGCGCTGTACTACGGCCGCGTGGTGCGGCTGATGACCTTCGGCGCCTTCGTGGAACTGGCCCCCGGCAAGGACGGACTGGTCCACATCTCCAAGCTGGCGGACCACCGGATCGAGAAGGTGGAGGACGCCTGCAAGGTGGGCGACATGATGTGGGTGAAGGTCACCGACATTGACGAGAAGGGCCGTGTCAACCTCTCTCACAAGGATGCTGTGAAGGAGATCAAGGCCAAGGAAGCCGCCGGCGAGCGGATCAAATAACGAGGTCTCCATCCTGTTCCATTCCCTGTCAACTGGAAGCGTCCGGGCGCATCGTGTACCCGGACGCTTTTGACGAAAGACGGCGGCTGCCTCTGGCAGCCGCCGCCTTTTTTTCGTTGCCTGCAGTTCATCGTTCCCTACTTCGCGGAAGTCTCTGCCTGAGCGGCCCGATACAGGAATGTGGCGATCTGACCCCGGGTACAGGGAGTGTCCGGGGAGAATGTGGTCTCCGTGGTACCGCTGGCGACACCGTTCTCCACCGCCCACAACACCGCCTGGTCAGCGTACCAGTAGAGGGGCTGTCCGTGTCCGTCTCCGTCCCCGAAGGGGACGTCGGCAAAGGGAAATTCTCCTTCCATATCCGGGCTGCCGGCGGCGCGCCACAGGAAGAATACCGCGTCCAGCCGGGTACACACCGCATGGGGCGCAAAGGTCCCGAATCCCCACATATCCTTCTCTGCAGCCCACTGGACGGCTCCGTAGTAGTAGGCGCTGGGATCCGTCACATCCATGAACTGCTGTTCTGCCAGCGCGGGTTTCGGCTCGCCGGCCGCCCGCC
>NZ_KI271700.1:14578-17225 GCF_000469445.2 Oscillibacter sp. KLE 1745
CCCCCGCCATAGGAACACGGCCAGCTGGGCCCGGGTACAGGGCGCATCGGGGGAGAAGGTGGACGCTGTGGTGCCGTTGGTGACGCCGGTTTCTGCGGCCCACAGAATGGCATCATAGTAGGGGGAGGTCTCCTGCACATCAGTGAAGGGGCTGGCAAAGGCCAACGCGGGCAGGGGCAACCCCAGGCACAGGGACAGACAGAGCGCAAAAACGTGCGCTTTCATGCTGTATTCCTCCTTTTCTGTATCTTTGCGGCTCGTTCGGCGCGGCTGTCAGTCGTGAAAGCAGAACCGGCGGGCGGCATCATGATTTCCAACGGCATTTGGTTTTGATGGCTGCATTATATCACCGCGTACCCGAAAACACAAGGAGGCCCCAGCGCCCGTCCTCGTTCTCGTCAGGACAACTGCGGGGCGGTCACAGCGCCGCGCCCAGTTGCCGGGCGGCCTCCAGCTGCTCCGGATGGGCCTCGATATCCCCGGCGGCCATGTTTCCGCCGGCGTATACAATGCCCGCATCCTTCCAGCCCAGGCAGTCCAGCAGCGCCTTGTAATAGGCCCGCACCGGGGCGAAATTCTCCTCCGTGTCGCCTTCCGCCGCCATCAGAAGCACCGCGTCCTTGACCGGATTTGCCAGATCGGGGCCCAGTTCCGCCACCGCGAACAGCCGGTCAAAGGCGCATTTCAGCTGTCCGGAGATGCTCCAGTAATACATGGGCGAGGCCAGCACCACCACATCCGCGGCCATGTAGGCCGGATACACGGCGTCCATGCCGTCCCGCTGGACACAGGGGTGCCGGGGATCCCTTCCGCCGCCCAGGCAGCCCCGGCAGCCGTGGATGTCCAGAGCGGCCAGATCGAACCGGGCAACGGTGTGGCCCGCCGCCTCCGCTCCGGCAGTAAACGCGTCGATCAGCGCCGCAGTGTTTCCGTGGATGCGGGGGCTGCCGTTGAGAATCAGAATCTGCTTTGACATCAGAATCGCTCCTTTTTTCTTGATGTCCCCAGTATCCTATGATATTCTCTGTTTGTAAAGTACGCACATCGGTGTAAGATACTAACCAAAAGGAGAGCATAAAATGGAGCCATGCATCACGGCGGGCACCGGGATTGAAGAGACGGGCTTCGGCTACACCATGTCCCTGGTGAGCGGTAAGTACAAGATGATTATTCTCTACTGGCTGGCGGAGTACAGCGTTCTGCGGTACAACGAGCTGAAGCGGCGCCTGGGGACCATCTCCCACAAGACGCTGAGCCTCTCCCTGAAGGAGCTGGAGGCGGACGGCCTGGTGCAGCGGGAGGAGTATCCCCAGATTCCCCCCAAGGTGGAGTACAGCCTTTCGGTGCGGGGGCGGTCCCTCATCCCCATTTTGGACGCTATGTGCATCTGGGGCGAGGAGAACCGTCCCCGCGGGAAGGGAGCGTGAGGCAGATGGATGTGATCGCGGCAATCGCCACTGGAAGCGCCGCCACCGCCATCGGAATCGTCCGGGTGTCGGGAGACGGGTGCTTCGCCCTGTGCGGGCGGGTGTTCCGGGCGGCTGGCGGCCGTCCCTTTGCCGCCCAGGAGCCCCGGAAAATGGTGTTCGGAGAGATGCTGGACCGGGCGGGCCGGGTCATTGACCGGGGCCTTGCGGTGCGGTTCCCGGGGCCGGGCAGCTACACCGGGGAGGACTGCGCAGAGTTTCACTGCCACGGCTCCCCCGTGGTGCTGCGGGAGCTGCTGTCTGCCCTCTTCGCTGCCGGGGCCCGGCAGGCCCAGGCGGGGGAGTTCACCAAGCGGGCGTTTTTGAACGGCCGGATGGACCTGACCCAGGCGGAGGCGGTGGTGGACCTGATCGACGCGGAGACCGCCGCCGCGGCCAGAAACGCCGCCGCCCAGCTGGACGGCGGCCTGCGCCGGGTGCTGGAGCCGGTCCAGGAGGAGCTGCTGGAAGTCACCTCCCGGTTTTACGCGGTGGTGGACTACCCGGACGAGGACATTCAGGATGTGCGGCCGGAGGAGATCGCCGCTGCCCTCTGGTCCGCCGCTGGGCGGCTGGAGCGGCTGCTGGACACCTGCCGCCGGGGACAGGTACTGAAATCCGGCGTCCGCACGGCTATTGTGGGCCGGCCCAACGCGGGCAAGTCTTCGCTGCTCAACGCCCTGGCGGGGTATGAGCGGGCCATCGTCACCGACATCCCCGGCACCACCCGGGACACGGTGGAGGAGTCCGTACTCTGCGGCGGGGTCCTGCTGCGGCTCATCGATACCGCCGGCATCCGGGCCACGGAGGACCCGGTGGAACAGCTGGGGGTGGAGCGGAGCCGGAGAGCCATCGCCTCCGCGGAGCTGGTGCTGGCGGTGGTGGATGGTGCGGAGCCGGAGGACCCGGAAGAGGGATCTCTGCTGGCGGATGTGGCCCGGTGCGGAGTTCCTTGGCTCCTGGTGTTCACTAAGCGGGATATGGCAGGGGGGCTGCGGACGGCTGGGGCGGTTTTTCCCGCCGGAGAGGGCCCTCTGGCCCCGCCTGCCGCCGTGGTGTCCCTGTCCTCCGTCACTGGCGAGGGACTGGAGGACCTGGGAAACGCCGTAGCAGCCCTGTTTCCCGCCGGGGACCCGGGGGAGGCGGGCAGCCTGCTGACCGACCGGCGGCAGGAGGACGCC
>NZ_KI271700.1:17325-28689 GCF_000469445.2 Oscillibacter sp. KLE 1745
CTGCTGACCGACCGGCGGCAGGAGGACGCCGCCCGCCGGGCCCTGGACGCAGTCCGCCGGGCTTTGGAGGCCCTGGAGACCGGAATGACCCCGGATGCGGTGCTCACAGACGCGGAGGAGGCCCTGGACGCGCTGGGAGAGCTGACAGGCCGCACGGCGAAGGAGGAGATTGTCTCCCGCATTTTTTCCCGATTCTGTGTGGGAAAATAATTGCTAACAGAAAATGCAATACCGGACCCTGGAAAACGTGATTTACAAAATCAGATTTGCGTGGTATACTACCTCTGAATAAAAGCCGTGCCGCACGGCGGAAGGAGTGTATCCGCATGTATGATCTGACGGCCCTGCGGGAGAGGCTGCGGACCCAGCGCCCGGTGCCCTGGGACCAGCTGCCGGACTTCTCCCTATATATGGACCAGGTGCTCAGCTATATGGACCGGCAGGTGATCCGGTTCGACGAGGATGACGGCCTCACCGCCGCCATGGTGAACAACTACACGAAGAGCGGCCTGGTGCCCCGGGCGGAGGGGAAGAAATACAACCGGGACCACCTGGCCTATCTCACCGCTATCTGTGTGTTGAAGCGGGTGATGTCCACCCGGGATATGGATCTGCTGATCCGGGAGGAGCTGCAGGGGGACCGGCCCATCTCCGACGGGTACGCCGCCTTCTGCGGGAGCCTCAACAAGGCGCTGAACGCCGTGGCCGATGAGATGGAGGACCGCACCGGGGAGGAGGAGCTGGCGGATGCGGCCATCCACTTTGCTCTGATGAGCTACGCCGCCGGCGTGGCCAGCAGCCGGTATGTGACGCTGCTGCGCCAGCGGCAGGAGGCCCGGGAGGAGGCAGCAAGCGCCGCCCACGCCAAAAGCAAAGAACGGGCCAAAAAGGAAAAGGAGAAGGACTGAGCATGGATGATTTTGTGATCCTGACAGACAGCTGCTGCGACATGACCGCCCGGATGGCGGCGGATCTGGAGCTGGAGGTGCTGCCCCTGAGCCTGAATATGGAGGACCGGGTGTACCACAACTACCTGGACGGCCGGGAGATCGGCTTCCAGGACTTCTATGCCCGGCTCCGCGCCGGCGCCCTGGCGACCACCTCCGCCATCAGCGTGGGCGTGTTTGATGAGGCTATGCGGAAGATTCTGGATAGCGGCAGGGACGTGCTGTACCTGGCCTTTTCCTCCGCGCTCTCCACCACCTACCAGTCGGCGGTGATCGCCGCCGATGACCTGCGGGAGGCATACCCCGGACGGAAGATCTTTGTGGTGGACACGCTCAGCGCCTCTTTGGGCCAGGGGCTGCTGGTATACCTCTGCGTCCAGGAAAAGCGGAAGGGGAAGACCATCGACCAGGTCCACGTCTTTGCGGAGGAGACCAAGGCGAAGGTGTGCCACTGGTTCACCGTGGACGACCTGAACCATCTGAAGCGTGGCGGCCGGGTCAGCGCTGCGGCGGCCCTGTTCGGCACCATGCTGTCCATCAAGCCGGTGCTGCATGTGGATGACACGGGCCATCTGGTGCCCGTCAGCAAGACCCGGGGGCGGAAGGCGTCCCTGCTGGCCCTGGTGGACCGCATGGCGGAGAGCGCCGTCGACCCGGCGGGGCAGACCATCTTCATCAGCCACGGGGACTGCGAGGCAGACGCTGAGTTTGTGGCAGACGAGGTGCGCCGCCGCTTCGGCGTACAGGACATCTATATCAACTACGTGGGGCCGGTCATCGGCAACCACTCCGGCCCTGGCACGCTGGCCCTGTTCTTCCTGGGCAGCCGCCGGTGAGGCCGGACGGAAAAGCGTCCCTTCAGAGGGGCGCTTTTCCCTGGAGATCAAATATAATTCCGCTCCGGCGGAGAGATGAGGTGACGGCTGTGAAATGGCTGGAGGTACATATCGACACAAACCACACCGGACTGGAGCCGGTGGAGACGATGCTCTCCGCCCTGGGCATCGACGGTGTGGTGATCGATGACGAGACGGAGTTCGAGGACTTCCTGGAGAACAACCGGCAGTACTGGGACTATGTGGACGAGGATTTGCGGCAGGAGATGCAGGGCCGGTCCCGGATCACCTTCTATCTGGAGGCGGGGGACGAGGGCTTCGCCAAGCTGGGGGAGGTCCGCATCGCCCTGGAGGAGCTGAAAAAGACCCGGGACGACTGCGGCACCCTGCTGATGACCCTGGATGACCTGGAGGACGCCGACTGGGAGAACAACTGGAAGCAGTATTACAAGCCCATGGAGATTGGGGACCGGCTGCTGGTGGTGCCGGAGTGGCTGCGGGAGGACCCCAAGGTCCGGGCGGGCCTTGCCGCCGGGCGGGTGGCCCTGGTGTTGGATCCGGGCCTCACCTTCGGCACCGGCAGTCATGCCACCACCCGCCTGTGCCTGACGGCGCTGGAGAAGACCATCCGCGGCGGCGAGCGGGTACTGGACCTGGGCTGCGGCAGCGGCATCCTCTCCATCGCGGCGCTGAAGCTGGGGGCGGCCTCCGCCGCGGCGGTGGATATCGACGACAAGTGCCGGGACGTAGCCTATGAGAACGCCGCCCTCAACGGCATCGGGCAGGACACCTACACCGTCCGGATCGGAGATGTACTGGGGGACGCGGTTCTGCGGGCGGATCTGGGCGGCGGCTGGCAGATGGTGGTGGCTAATATCGTGGCGGACGTCATCATCGGCCTTTCTCCGCTGGTGCGGCCCATGCTGGCTCCGGGCGGACTGTTCCTCTGCTCCGGCATCATCGACGACCGGGCGCAGGAGGTGGCGGACCGCCTGCGGGAAAACGGCTGGGAGATCATGGAGACACGGAGCGCTGAGGGCTGGTTTTCCTATCTCTGCCGCTGAACAGGAACTAGAAAAGAGGGGATCGGATTTGAAAACGCTCGGCCGCCTGGATGGCTTCCTGGGCGGACACATGGCGCCGGTGGTGCTCTGCTGTGTGGCGCTGGGTATTGCCTTTCCGGAGGTGCTCTCCCACCTGAACGGGGTGACGGTAGGGCTGTTCGCCTTCATGACTTTTTCCAACAGCCTGGGCGGCGGCTTCCGGGAGCTGGCGCAGGTGGTCCGCCACCCTCTGCCGGTGGCGGTGATTTTCGGCCTGCTCCACGTGGTGATGCCCCTCATTACCCTGGGACTGGGGACGCTGTGCTTTCCGGACGCGCCGCTGTTTACCATCGGGCTGGTGCTGGAGTATGCAGTGCCCACCGGTGTGGCGTCCCTTATGTGGGTGGGCATGAGTCGGGGCAATACCGCCCTGTGCCTCTCGGTGGTGCTGCTGGATACACTCCTCTCCCCGGTGGTGATCCCCCTGACCATGAAGCTGCTGGTGGGCTCGGTGGTGGAGCTGGACACCTGGGGCATGATGCGGGACCTGCTGCTGATGGTGGCGCTTCCGGCTCTGGCAGCCATGGTGCTGTACCAGCTGACAAAGGGTGCCGTGGCGGTCACGCTGAAGCCGAAGCTGTCCCTGCCCGCCAAGGCGGCCCTGCTGCTCATCATCACGGCCAATGCCACCGGCTGCGCGCCCTTCCTCCGGAACCTGACACCGACCCTGGTGCGGGTGATGATCGTGGTGTTCTTCCTGTGCCTGTTGGGCTTTTTCCTGGGGTATTGGGCGGGGCGGCTGTTGAAGCTGGACTTCCCCACAGTGCAGACTGTCGCCCTCAACGCCGGGATGCGGAACATCAGCGCTGGGGCGGTGCTGGCCGAGGCCTATTTCCCCGGAGACGTGCTGTTTCCGGTGGCCTTTTCTCCGGTGTTCCTCCAGGCCACCACGGCCCTGATCGTGAAGGCCCTGCGGGCCACCAGGCCCGGCCGGGCGGATCAGGCGGCCTACGAAGCGCGCCTGGCGGAGGAACCGTCCCGGTAATGGAATATGCAGTGTTCGCATGGCGGCCGCCCAATGGGCGGCCGCTTTTCCTGCGGCGTGGGGGACGCCTCGACAGATTCCCCCTGCCTTTTTGGGACAGGACCTGTAAAATAAAGGAAATGAAACGGAGGTGGTCCCATGGACAGGCCGGAACGGAAGGTGCTGTGGCTCCCGGCGGCGGAAATCCGCCCCAATCCCATGCAGCCCCGGCGGACCTTTGAGGAGACGGGGCTCCGGGAGTTGGCGGAATCCATCCGCCGCCACGGTATCCTCCAGCCCCTGACGGTGCGGCGGACTGCGGCGGGCTGGGAGCTGGTGGCGGGGGAGCGGCGGCTGCGGGCAGCCGTGCTGGCGGGTCTGGAGACCGTCCCCTGCCTGGAGGCGGAGGTGGACGGGCGGGCCTCCGCCCTGCTGGCCCTTGTGGAGAATTTGCAGCGCAAGGATCTGCATTACCTGGAGGAGGCGGAGGCCATCGCCGCCTTTCTCCACCAGACGGGCATGACCCAGGAGGCGGTGGCGGCCCAGCTGGGCATGTCCCCCTCGGCTCTGGCCAACAAGCTGCGGCTGCTGCGGCTGTCCCCGGCCTGCCGGGCGCTGCTGGTGGAACACGGATTGACGGAGCGTCACGCCCGCTGCCTGCTGCGGCTGGAGGACGAGGGCGAGCGGCTGACCGCCCTGCGCCAGGCGGCGGCAAAGCACTGGAATGTGGCCCAGACGGAGCAGTATGTAGAGCGGCGGCTGGCAGCCCTCCAGACCGCGCCGCCCGCAGGACGGCGGACGTACATCATCAAGGACGTGCGATTGTTTTTGAACAGTGTGGACCGGGGGCTGCGGCTGATTCGGGACGCAGGTGTGGACGCCCGGACGGAGCGGGAGGAGACAGAGGACGAAATCGTTCTGACGCTCCGCATTCCGAAACAGCGTCGGAAAGAGGCCTGAAACTTCTGATTGTTACGGGATTGTAATCCATTTTCCAGAAAAAACGTGCTAAAATAAAATCCTGAATGCATAAGCTAGGACAGCACGGCTTGTCTGGGCGATCCGACAGAACAACAGGAGGGGCTTCATGGAACCGAATACGAACGAAGCCACCGCGCCGAAGCGGCTGAAAACCGGCGGCAAAAAGCCGATAATTATCATAGGAGTTATTGTGGCGGTATTGCTTGCCGCCTATGTGGGCCTGTGCGCCTATGCCAATTCCCAGGATATATTTTACCCTAACACCACCATCAATGGTGTGGACGTGGCAGGCCTCACAGCGGAGCAGGCCGCGGAGCGGCTACGGCAGGAGATTCCGGAGGAAACCGTAGAGTTTTATTTACCGCTGGCCGATGAGACCGGGGATGGGGAATCCGCGCCGGAGGGAGATATGCTGTACGGCGCAGACCCCGACGCCGTATGCACCTATCGGGAGCTGGGCATCACAGAGGAACTGGACTATGAGGTCAGTGCCCAATCCGCATTTGATGCCGTGCAGGGCCGGAGCAGCTTTTTTGTCAAGGGCTGGGAGTATCTTGCCTGCCTGGTCGGAGCAGATGGACAACTGGGCGTCGTGCTGGAGCCGGAGGAGGATATCTTCCAGGTAAAAATGGAACAGCTCAGTGAGCAGTTCTCCCGGGAGGCCCAGGACGCCTCCTACGAGGTGACGGAGGATGCCGTCGAAATCACAAAAGCCCTGAACGGACTGTCCGTGTCCGCCGCAGATCTTGCGCGGACTGCACAGGAAAGATGGACTGGCAGCGGCAATGGCGCGGCGGCCAGCGTGTTTGTAAACAACGCTCGGATCCTTCCCGCCAAGACCCTCACCGCCCAGGAGATCTACGACGATTGCTCCGGCGTGGTGAAGAACGCCTCCTATGACAAGGAGACGGGCGCCATCGTACCGGAGGAGGCCGGAGCGGACTTCGATGTGGACGAGGCCCAGCGGCTGCTGGACGCGGCCGCGCCCGGCGAGACCGTCACCGTCCCCGCCCAGGTGGAGCTGCCCGCCGTCACGGCGGAGGAGCTGGAGCAGGTGCTGTTCCGGGACGTGCTGGGCGAGGCCCGCACCCATGTGGGCGGCACCTCCGCCCGCCGGTCCAATGTGAAGCTGTCCGCCGCATCCATCAACGAGTATGTGATGAACAGCGGCGACGTGTTCTCCTACAATGACGTGGTGGGCCAGCGGACCGCCGCCCGGGGCTATCAGGCGGCTCCCGCCTATGTCCAGGGGGAGACGGTGGACGAGATCGGCGGCGGCATCTGCCAGACTTCCTCCACGCTGTACCTGGCCTGCCTGCGGTCCAACCTGGAGATCACGGAGCGGTACGCCCACCGCTACGTCCCCGCCTATATCACCGCGGGCATGGACGCCACGGTGTCCTGGGGCGGGCCGGACTACAAGTTCACCAACAACTCCCTGTACCCCATCAAGATCGTCACCATCTATGAAAACAATTACCTGACGGTCCGGATCCTGGGCACCAATGTGGACGGCACCAGCGTGAAGATGACCAACGAGCACCTCTCCACCACGCCCTATGAGACGGTGTATGAGGACGACCCCACCCTGGCGCCGGGCACGGAGAAGGTCAAGACCACGCCCTACACCGGGTACAAGTACCGGACATACCGCAATGTCTACGACGCCAACGGCAAGCTGATCTCCTCCGCTTACGAGGCCACCAGCGACTACAAGTCCCGCAATAAGGTGATCCTCCGGGGCCCGGCGGTAGAGCCCGCCGACGGCGGCGCCCAGATCCCAACGGACACCACCGATCCCACCAGCCCCGTAGAGCCGACGGAGCCCCAGGACCCTGATGTCCCCGCAGAGCCTACAGAACCCACGACGCCGGATAATGGCTGGACCATCCAGACGCCGGAGCAGGACGGCCAGCAGACAGCGGAAGGGCAGACCGGCACCGGGACCACTGGGGAGTCCGAACTTTCCACGGACGTCCTGCCCCAGGACGAACCCTTTGTATGACCGCCAGGGGAATTCTGTCACTATTTGCAGAAAGAGGCAGCCGGATTTCCGGCTGCCTCTTCGTCTTTTTCCGCCCGCCGCATATACTAGCCCTATCTGACGCGGGCGGGAGGACGGTCATGGAAAAACATGCCTTTCATGTCTGGCGGTACGGGGCGCCGCTGCTGGTGCTGGCAGCGGGCGCCGCCGCCCTCTGGCCGTTCCGCCATCAGTTGACGGCGGAGGCCATCGCCGCCTTTTCCCCCCGGCAGACGGTTCTGGCGGCGTCGTTCCTGGTGGGGCTGTACGCCCTCAAGAGCCTCTCCGTCTGCTTTCCCATGTCCGCCCTCACGGCGGCGGGGGGACTGCTGTTTCCCTTCCCCCTGGCGCTGGCGGTGAACCTCTGCGGCACCGGGGTGGCCCAGACCATCCCCTTTTTCCTGGGGCGGCGGGAGCAGGGGGGACTGGAGGCCCTGGCGGAGCGGATTCCCCGGGTGGCGGGCGTCTGCCGGGCCCAGGCGGAGAACCCGTGGCTGTCCGTCTTTCTGCTGCGGCTGGCGGGGGCATCGCCGGGGGACGTGGTGAGCCTCTATCTGGGGGCCTCCGGCACGCCCTACGGCACGTATCTCTCCGCCGGGCTGCTGGGCGGCCTGCCCCGGATTGCCTGCGCCACCGTGCTGGGCGGCGCGCTGTGGCAGCCGGGGAGCGGGCGCTTCTGGCTGTCCCTGGCGGCGGGCGGGGCGCTGACGGCCCTCTCCGGCGTTATCTGGCTCCTGTGGCGGCGCCGCAGGAGGGCGTGAAGCGGCGGTTGCTTTTTTCTGCCAAACCGTGTACACTGTTGTCGGCAAGCTCGATCTGTCCAATGAGGGAGATGGTCGGATGCAGACGCTGACACAGCGCCGCAGCGTGCCGGTGGACGCGGCCAAGACCGTTGCCATCTTCGGCACGCTGCTGATCCATGCCTCCGCCGCCGGGGGCTTTGCGGGAGCGCCGGGGTCCTTTGGGTGGACCTCCGCCCTGTTCTGGAACTGCCTGCTGCGCAGCGCGGTGCCGGTGTTCTTCCTGTGCAGCGGCGCGCTGCTGCTGCCGCCGGAAAAGGAGGTCACCGTCCGGCGGGTGTGGACGAAGTACATCCCCCGCATCCTGGCGGCCCTGCTTTTCTGGGCCGCGGCCTATGAGGGTGTGGAGCTGCTGCGGGGCTGGCGCACTGCGGGCGTGCTGGAGCGGACGGCCCTCCGGCAGGCGGCGCTGAATCTGGTGCTGTTCCATCACAAGAACCATCTCTATTACCTCCACATCATTCTACTGGTGTACGCGGTGCTGCCCCTGACCCGCCGCCTTGTGGCGGCGGCGGACCGGCGGCTGCTCAACTACGCTCTGGGGATCTGGTTCGTGCTGGGGTGTCTGGCCCCCACGCTGAAATTCTTCCCGCCCCTGTCCCTCGTCGGCGGCATCCCTGCCCAGTACCCCATCAACCTGACCTGGTGCGCCGTGGGCTATGGTGTGCTGGGCTATGTCCTGACTCAGGAGGCGCCCCGCCACAGGCCCCGGACCTTTGTTTGGCTGTATTTGGCGGGCACGGCGCTGACCTTCGGCCTGACGCTGGCGGCCTCCGTCAAAACCGGGGCGCTGTATCAGGTGTTCCTCCAGGGGAGCGCCCCCGGCGTCTGTTTGCAGGCGGCGGGGCTGTACGGCTTTTGCGCCGCCCGGTGGCAGGACCGGGACCGCTGGCCCATGGCGGAGACCGTCTCCAAGGCGTCCTTCTGCATCTACTTGACGCACCTGTTCTTCCTGGACTTCCTGGCGGGCAGGGGCCTCTCCGCCGGGACGCTGCCGCCCGTCTGGGGCGTGCCGGTGCTGGCGGCCGCGGCCTTCGGGGGCGGCTTTCTGGTATGGCTGGTCCTCCGGTGGGTGCCGGTGGTGAAAACCTATCTGATTTGAGGAGAAAACTATGCTGTATGCCCTTTGCGCCGCGCTGTCCCTGGCCCTGCTGGGCCTGGACCAGTGGGTGAAGCACTATGTCACCGTCAACATCCCCCTGGGGGAGGCCCAGCCCTTTCTGCCCGGGCTGGTAGAGCTGCGGACCGTCCACAACTACGGGGCGGCCTGGTCCAGCTTCTCCGGTATGCGCTGGCTGCTGGTGGCGGTCACCTCCGTCATTGTGATCGCGGTGGCGGTGGTCCTGCTCCGCCGGATCGTCCGGCACCCCCTGGGGGTGGCGGCGGGATTCCTGATTCTGTCCGGCGGCGTGGGGAACATCATCGACCGGGTGCGGCTGGGGTACGTGGTGGACATGTTCCACCTGGAGTTCTGGCCCTCCTACCCGGTGTTCAACGTGGCGGACATCTGCGTGGTGTGCGGCGCCGTGCTGGCGGTAATCTATTACCTATGGTTCTACGAGAAATACGACAAGAGAGGCAAGGCCCATGGAGACGCGGACGCTCCAAGTGAATCCTGAGGACACCGGCACCCGGCTGGACGCCTGGCTGGCCGGGCAGCTGCCGGACGTGACCCGCTCCGCCGCCGCCCGGCTGTGCGAGGAGGGGCGGGTCACCGCTGCCGGAAAGCCCCTGGCGAAAAACTACCGACTGAGCGGGGGAGAGGCCGTGTCCGTTACCCTGCCGGACCCGGAGCCGGTGGACGTGGCGCCCCAGGACATCCCCCTGGATGTGGTGTACGAGGACAGCGACGTGATCGTGGTGAACAAGCCCAAGGGGCTGGTGGTCCACCCGGCCCCCGGCCACCCGGACGGCACGCTGGTCAACGCCCTGCTCCACCACTGCGGGGACTCCCTCTCCGGCATCGGGGGGGAGCTGCGGCCCGGCATCGTGCACCGGATCGACCGGGACACCTCCGGCCTCATCATCGCGGCGAAAAACGATGCTGCCCACCAGAAGCTCTCCGCCCAGCTTCAGGACCACACCCTGGCCCGGATTTACCGCTGCATCGTGATCGGGAATCTCCGGGAGGACAGCGGCACGGTGGACGCCCCCATCGGCCGCCACCCGGCGGACCGGAAGAAGATGGCGGTGGTGGCGGGCGGCCGGAGCGCGGTGACCCACTGGTCCGTGCTGGAGCGGTTCCCCGGCTATACCTATGTGGAGTGCCGACTGGAGACCGGGCGCACCCACCAGATCCGGGTCCACATGGCGCACATCGGCCACCCCATTCTGGGGGACACGGTGTACGGGGCGAAAAAGCCCGTGCCGGGCCTCCAGGGCCAGTGCCTTCATGCGGTGGGGCTGCGGTTCCTGCACCCTCGGACCGGGGAGCTGGTGGAGCTGTGGTGCGACCTGCCGGAGGCGTTCCAGACCCAGCTGCGGAAGCTGGAGAACCGAGGATAGAACAACGCCGGGCCGCTCTCAGCGGTCCGGCGCGTTTGCACCCGGCAGCCGGGTGTCCGGCGGGTCCTGGTCCGGGGTGCGGGGGATCCACAGGGGGCAGGACTGGTCCTCCCGCCGGTCCTTCATGCGGGGATGGGCGCAGTGGCCCAGGCTCAGGGGCAGAAAGCACCCGTTGGGGGCGTTCCGGGCCTGCCGCCCGTCCCGCCAGATGTAGTGCCGGGTAAAGTGGCCACAGGAGCCGCAGTACACGTCATCCCGTTTCTCATATAGAGCCATTTTTATCACCTCATGAAAATTATATCGGCTACACCGATATAAGTCAATATCGCCTTCACCGATGCGGTATGTTATCGCTTGAGGTGATGGCATCATGTATTTGAGGAGAGTCAAGGAACTGCGAGAGGATTCGGACACACCGCAGAAAGTGATCGCGGAGTATCTCGGTGTGAAACAGAACACCTACTCAGACTACGAAAACGGAAAGATCAAGATACCGCTGGAGGTCTTTTTCAAATTGGCAGATTACTACAAGGTCAGCTTGGACTATTTAGCGGGCCGCACAGACAAGCGATAGAAGGAGGGCACCCATGTTCACAGCCATTCTCTGGGACTACGACGGCACCCTGGCCAACACGCCGGTGAAGAACCTCGCCGTCACCAGGGCCGTCCTTGGCCGCCTGGACCCGGCCCTGCTGGACCCGCTGCCGGAGGCGCTTTCCTCCCTGGCCGCCTATCAGGCCGCCAACTACCGCTGGCGCAACTGGCGGGAGCTGTACCAGCACGCCCTCCGCGTCCCGGCGGACCGGCTGGACGAGGCGGGGGCCCTGTGGGGCCCCTGCCAGCTGGCGGACCGGACCCTGCCGCCCCTCTTCGGCGGGCTTTTGGAGGTTCTGCCCCGTCTGGCCGCCCTGGCCCCCATGGGCATCTGCTCCCAGAACGACAGCGGCAACATCCGCGCCGCCCTGGCCGCCCACGGCGCGGCGGACTGCTTTGCCGCCATGGTGGGCCACGCGGACGTGGACTTCGCCCGTCAGAAGCCGGACCCCGCCGCCTTCCTGGCCTGCCTGGACCGGCTGGGGCTTCGGGAGGGGCGCTTCGCCTACATCGGGGACCACGCCGGGGACATCGCCTTCGGCCGCAATGCCCAGGCGGCCCTGCGGGCCATGGGCCGGGCGGCGGAGGTGGTCTGCGTGGCCGCCGCCTGG